>CAOJSG010000014.1 GCA_948442615.1 uncultured Alistipes sp. | reverse complement strand
TACGACACGCCGCCATTCGCGTTCGCATTGTTGTTCGACCGATAGACCACCCGGCGCGTAGAGCTGGATACGTTTTGCCAGTCGCAGTAATGGGAGGTTTCCGAACCGCCGCCGCGGGCAACGATCAGGTCCATATGGCGGCCGAAGACCATATTGGCCGGCCAATACTCCGCAAATACGGCGATACCTTGCACTTCGCGCGGGGGGCGCCCGGGCGTTTCGATGCTCCAGCGGCCGTTCGCTTTCTCCTTGTTGAGCGTAACACCGTCCATCCATTCGGCCTTGTCGCCCTGCCAGCATTCGTAACCCAGCACGTTCGTCGAATAGGCATCTTTCAGCGTCTCGCCCTCGTAGTAATAGGCGCCGGTGGTTTTATTCTCGGGGTTGATCGTATCCCGCATGCCGAGCATGTTTGTCAGGCCGCTGCGCTTGTTATACGAACTCTGACCGTAGCCGCACTGCCCCTGCGAATCGCGCGTGCCGTATTTCGCGTAGAACAGGTTCGCGACGGCGCAGTGCATGTCCCAGTCGATGAGCTGAAACCCCGGGCCGGAGTTCGCGGCATAGACTTTCAGATCGGCCTGCGAGACCGTTCCGGTGCTGATCTCGCCCGAGATGGACTTCACGAAGTCGTCCTGCAACAATGCTTCATAGACGGCGCACAGAAACTCGTCGTCCTCCACCCAGTCCGGCTCGATAGCCTCGATCTTATCGCTCGTAGTCAGTAGCACGTAGTCGAAATCCGCTGCCGTGACGATGGTGAAAGCGAGTTGCTCGGCGCCCTCCGGAACCGTGGCGAACAGGTACATGCCATTCAGGATACCCGCGCTCGAAGTCGCACGCAGGCGCCCGAGGATCGTCCCCGCGGCATCCAGCCACACAGCACCATAGGCCGCCGAGGCCATCGACGGGAAGCGTACCTGTCGGTAACCGGCGACTGGCACCATGCAATAGGAGTTCGCAGCGATGGCCGTCACGGCCTCGTCCAGCGTCGTGTACTCCTCGGCGATGCGGATGGCCTTGCCCGCGACCACCTCGACCTGTTCCTTCGTGAGTTTCACATACTGGCCGTCGACGGCCGGACATTCGGCATCCGAACTGAAAAAGGCGTATTTCTTCTGGTTCAGCAGGTCGTTGACGCCCTTGCACCAGTAGTGCGGCTCGTACATCCACACGTTACCGTCGCGGCCCGTCAGCACCGCCGGCGTGGCCAGTGACACGTCATCCGCATCGGCATAGTAGTTCGAGTTCTCATCGTGCAGCGGGAAGACGGTGACCTCTCCTGCAGCGGTCTTCTTGCCCAGACAGCGATGGCGCTGCGCGAGGATGCGGGCGACATGTCCGCTCGGAACATACGGCGTATCGAACCGGTAGCCCGTCCGGTTGTCGAGGTTCGAGATGTTCGCAGGGTCGGAGACCGCATCGTCGAACTCGATGCACGTCCACGCCGGCTGCTTGATCGTCAGCTCCGGGAAGTGCGCCTGCATGGCCGCGAGCTCCGCGTCGTCCATGTACTGCGTCAGGCGGCAGCGGCCCACAAGCCGGCATGTCGGCGTATTGCCGCCTTGCTCATCCACGCCGCCCATCGATGCGAGGCTCCGAAGCAGCGACCCGTCGTCCTCGAGATCGACGCCCGTCACACGCAGATACTGCACCGCCGGGCAGCGGGCCAGCAACTCCTGCCAGTCGATCAGCGCACAGCCGTCGATCACCAGACGTGTAATCGATGCCGTACCTTGAAGCGTCAGCCCCGTGTTCGGGAGGCTATTCAGGCCGACCAGTTCCAGCGACTGCAATGTTGCCGGAAGGGTCGCTGTCGTAAGCGGAGCACCCGCGGCGAAGGCGACGCTCCGCAGCGAGGTGTTACGCGCGACGAGCGACTCCAGCTTCAGGTTGTTCGACAGGTCGAGCGACGTGAAGCTGCTCGATTTCAGTCCCGAGACGTTCAGCGTGCGCAGGTGCAGGCAGTTCGTGACAATAAGTGCGGCGAGTGTCGTCTGGCTCTGTGCACAGCTCACGTTCAGCGTACGCAATGCCGTGCAGTTGTTCAGGTTTAGCGTCTGCAGCAGCGCCATCGAGACCCCCGACAGGTCGAGGCCCTGCATCCGGCTCGCGCCGTAGAAGTACTGCGGGTCATTGACGATCAAGTCCGCGTCCATCGTCAGCTCGACCGTGCTGCCCGTATCGGCCGCGAGCACCGCCGACTGCTTCGGCGTGCCGCTCGTGTAGCCGTAGCCGAAATAGTAGCGCTCCGACGCCGTGATCCGAATCTTCCGCTTGTCCTCCGAGAACTTGTAGCCGAAATAGGCCGCGAAGCTGTCGGCGCGGTATGTGCCGGCGACGTACTGCGCATCGAGCAGCGCGAAACGGTTGCGGATCGTATAGACGCGGTGCGCATAACGGCTGCCCTGCAAGGCGTACAGGTAGTCGTAATGCTTCTGCCCCTCGGAGGTCGGGACGCCTTCCGTCAACGGTTGGATGTACTTAAAATGGCCGTCCTTGTTATAGACCCGCTCCGACCAGTTGCCCATCTGCTCTTCGTTGAACGTCCGCAGCACATCATCCGTGCTCATGTTCGAGCGCAGCGCACCCGCCACCTCGATGAGCTTCGCGCCCAGACCTTCGCGCACCAACTTCCACAGCACGCTGTCGTGGCCCGCGAAGGCATAAGAGCCGATGCTGTCATCGAACGTCTCGTGCGTGATCGTATAGAGGTACGCGAGCAGCGAGTCGTTGCGGCCGCCGAGAATCGTATCGAGGTCATACGGCAGAGGATGCCAGACAAGACCGTCCCATGTGGCGAACATCATATTCTTCGCGCGGTTATCGACAGCCATCAGGTAGTCCGTGAAAAGATACCACGCGCAGAGAAAATCGACGTCGAAATACTGATCGACCTCCGCGGCGAACCGTGCGGCATCCTGCTCGCAGCCTTTCACCCACGACCAGAGGCGTTGCACGGCAGCCTTGTCGTCGGCATGCGCCGTCGCCCACGTCTGATCCGGCTTGTAGCGGAACTCCAGCGCATCGTCGAACGACGTCATGTCGTCCGTGGTGAACAGGCACAGCGGAGCCGAGTTGTTCAGGAACTCCAGACACAAGCACTTGTTGCGCTCCCCGCCCAGCGTCGCGGCATCGTTGAAGCCCTCGATGCCCTCGAAGCCGTACACGTCGTGACTCTCCGACTTCTCGTTGTTGAAGTTGAACTTACCCAGATAGCGCGTCGTGCCGCTGCCATCGTTGTCGTAGAATCCGTCGCAGGGGAAGCCATCGACGCCGATGCGCACATCGTACTGACCCGTGTAGGCTTGCTGCGGAGGCGTGAGGTAGCCGCACTTGCGGTAGGTGTCGGCGATGAGCCGCACGGCACCCGTGTTGTGCGTCGACGAGGAGTCCGAGAAGTCCGCCTTCAGGCAGAAGATCGACACCGGACGCGCGCCCGGCTTGAACGAGTATTTCAAATCGGGAACATCGACACCGTTCACCTCCAGCGTCGTGCCGTACTTATCCCGCCGGTCGAAATACAGGCGGTAGTTCTTCCGCGGATAGGTCGTCGAGGAGGTTCCCTGAATGCGCAGGCCGATATTACGGGCCACGAAGTCGTACTCCTTGCCGTAGGCAGAGTAGAAGTAGAAATCGACCGGAACCTCGAATTTCTTGTTGTTCGTCTCGTTGACAAGCTCCACGTCGCCGACGATGCGGAACACCGACTTGCCCTGCGCGCGGAGCTTCTCGATGCCGATATCGTCGCCTTCGTCGTCCAGCACGTCGTTCTGGCGGTAAAGGCGTACCATCTCCTCGGTCGTCAGACGGTCGACGATGTAGTTCGACAGCATCTCGTCGTCCGACAGGGCACGGTCGTAGACCCGCAGCATCCGCAGATCGACATCGGCAGCCGCGGAACCGATGCTAATACCCGCCGGCGCCGCCTGCAGCAGGCTCTCCGTCGAGGCGTACTGCTTGGCACCGCAACGCACGCCGTTGACGTACAGCTCCAGCAGCCGGTGGCCGGACTTCGCGCCTACGACGAAGCCGATCTTCAGGTCGATGTCCGGGGCGAACTTCGTACCCACCTGCGTACCGCCCGAGGCTGTCAGCAGCGCCTCTTGCGCCGTAAGACGGAAACCGATGCCCTCCGCGAAACACGAGAGCACCTCGCCGTCGCGGTCGGTGACGTTCGAGCAGCGAAGCTCGAACTCATAGGTTGCACCTTTCGATGTAGCGTCCGCAGCGAACGGCTGCATCCCGATCTCTACACGCGCCCCATTGCGCATCCGCAGCACATCGCCCGTCCAGCCGCTGCTGCTCCAGTCGAAGCCCTCGAACGTGCTCTGCACGTCGCCGTAGCTCCACGTCGCAGGGTCGGCCTCGGCATTCGAACGGCCCGCGGCCGAGAGCCGCAGCCGAAGGTCTGCCGTCGTCTCCTCAATATCGATATCCGAAGGCTCTACCGTCACCGGAAGAACGTACTCGACGCCCCGGCAGAGGAAGCGCAGCGTGACCGCACCCTGTGCGGAGAAGCGGTTGGCGTAGTGCTGCGTCGTGCGTGGAACACTCACGTCCTGCGTCAGAGAGTCATTCTCGAAGATCGAGACTGCCGCCGGGGTCTGCACCGGATCGTAGGCCACGAAGTCGAAGGCGAGCTGTTCGTAACGGCCCACGCTCAAGCGCGGCGACAGGTGGTCGTCCGTGAAGATGCGGCCGTCGGCAAAGCGGTGCATCGTGCCGACGAACGCACCGCCTGCTCCGCGTCGCAACAGGTCGAGGTAGACGCTCTCCGAACGCAACGACGACTCTTCACTCACGGCCAATTCCGCGACCATCTGGACGGTATGCCGGCCGGCCGAAAGGCCCGACATCGAAAGCGAGAAACTCCCGTTCGTCGTGCCCGACTTCGTGACGGTAGCCGTATCGCTCTGTCGGCCGTCCACATAGAGCGTAACGACCTTTGTGCCCGAACCGCTCACCGTGAAAGGAATCACGGCCGTATCCTCCGCTCCGTAGCCGCCCGCAGCGAGTCCCGCCGCAAGGTTGTAGCTGCTCGAAAGCGACAGCGCGACAACGCGCACCGAGACATACGACTGCTTCGACTGCTGGCGGCCCGTCTCCGGGTCGGTCGTCGTGGCGCGCACGTAGATGTCCGTAACGCCGGCCTGCAGGTAGGGCGTAAGGTCGAGCGTATAGCTGCCCTTCGATACATCCTGAAACGTCTCCCCGAACGCCTCGACCGAACCGCGCGAGGCCGTGATCCGAATCGTCGCCTTCTGGCCCGTGGTGGTTCCGGCATCGTCGCCGGCAGCGTATTGATGGTCGTATGTGTAGGTCAACTTCACGGAATCGCCATCCTTGACGACAGGATGATCGACGGATGCCGAAAGCACGATCTTCGTCGTGACGCTCTCTCCGCCGCCACCACCGCCCGCAGGAATGTCGACACCGGCGATCTCTGCTCCGGACTTGTTCGTGAGCGACAGACGTACGCTCGACTCGTCGTCGCTCAAATCGGCCGTCATGCCGAACACCGTACTCGCATCGATTTCGTTCAGACGACGCGCGACGGCCGCATTCTCTACAGGGTTCGTAGACTCTGCATCCAGCGATTCGTCGACCGTCGGCACGGAGATATCGACATTACCGTCGCTGTCGGGACGCACTTTCGCGCCGCCGTTCACCGTGACGCTCTTTACGCCGCTGCCGAACTCCCGCCATTGTGTCGTGTCGTTCCAGCCGTCCAGCGTGGCGCCGATGAACTGGTAGCTCTGCCATTCGCCATCGCTGACGGCGAACGTCAGGACAAGACCGCGCGCCTGCCCCTTCTCCCGCGCCACGGCAGCAAGGGCCGTCGCAAGCGTATAATAACCGTTCTCCAGCGGTAACAGCGCCGTCACGTTGTACACGTTTCCTGCACCCGAACCGCTGCCGAAGCCTTTCCAGAGGGCCTCCTGCGTCCAGTCGTCGAGCGTCGCCCCGATGAACTGCCGCGTCTCCCATTTGGCCGCATCGATGCGGTAGGTGACGACAAGTCCCTTCTTCCGGTAGATGACGCCGTCGTTCATCTCCTGCGCTGCGAGCGCCTGCAGCGCCGTCTCCAACGTGTAGGCCGCATCTCCGCAGCGCGCATTGACGTTGAACAGCGATGTGCCGCCCAGAGCCGTCTCGGCGACGGCATTGAACTCCGCGACGACGCCCTCGGCGGCGGCCGTGGCACTCTTCGTCTCGGACGTGGCCGCGGCCATCTCTTTGGCCAACTCCCGCGTGACGCCCGCGACATTCTCCGTTTCGGCCGTGGCGTCCGCGGCCTCCGAAGCGGCTGCAAGGGCTACGGCGGCGGCATCCTCCGCCGGCTTCGACAGCAGCGGCAGGGGTACAAGCACCACCTTCGTGCCCTGCATGGCCGGAAGCGAGTTCACACCCGTGAGCGCCGTGACCTTCTCCAGTTCCAGAACGCCCTGCGACGACGCTTTGATTTCGTCCAGAATCTCCTTCTTGAGAAGACTCTTCTCTTCATCCGTGATTGCCATATCCTATTCCGTTTGAGGGGTTTCGTTGTACTCCTTGACGTGCTCCGCGAACGCATCGATCAATGCGGGCGTTCCGAAGCGCTCGACAGCAGTCTGAAGCATGCGCAGGTCGTCGTCCGAAACCGACAGCTCACCTTCGCTGCGGTGGATCGTCAAAGCCAGATTCAGCGCCTCAATGCCGTGCATCTGGTTGTAGAGCAGGTTGGCGACGCTCCGGCGCATGTCGCAACGTACGCGCTGCCGTTTCGAGATGTCCGTGAAGACATCGAATTCCTTGAGGTTGACTTTTTTCATTTCTCCTTAATTTGAGTGGTTCAATATCTGGTAGCGGAACCCGTCGATCTTCGTGATCAGCACGGTAACGGAATCCCCGGCCTCCATTCCGTAGTCCACGAGCGCCTCGTTGTGGTTATAGATGCCCTGCAGGGTGATCTTCTTCGACCCCGGACGGACGCGGAACGTCACGGTGGCCGCGAAATCGTCCGGCAGCACCGACAGCCCGAACTGACGGGCGACGGAGAGCTCGCCGGGAAGTTCGACATTCGTCCCGCTGTAATTCGGATCATTGTAGTACATCAGGATGACGTTGCACTGCGAGAAGTCGACCTTGTAACTGCCGCTGTCGAATGTCAGGATACCGGCCTTCGTGCCGATGAAAGAGGGCGCGATCAACGCCGCATTGCTGCTGATGCCGTAGTTCTTCGTACCGCCGCTCACGTCGATGAACAGGCCGTAGTTCGCGGCGTCGAAACCCCATTGCGCATCCGCATTCTGCTTCTGGTTCACGATGCGGCCGACCGCACTGAAAGCTCCGCCGGCCGAGGCCGGGATCACGTCGTTGCCCAGCATCGCATAGCCCGAATCGCCGCCCACGCGGAAAAAATTCTCGTAAATAGCCAAACTGCCCCCGGAGCCGGTCTGCGACGCAACGGCTCCGATGCGGTTCCGGCCGATCTCGAAGCCCCCGATGGTTCCGCTCGTAGCCTCGATCTCGCCCTTGAAGACCCCGTTGGCAGCCTCGATGCTTCCGTCCTCCAGCACCTTGAAGTTCTCGTTGGCCGTGACAAGTCCTTCCAGCTTGATGCTCCCGGCTTTGATAAAGACCCCCTCCGCCGAAGCCCCGACGAACGATTGCAGCGTGCCGTCCCCGGCAATGGCGTACATCCCGGCAACGTCTTCGCGGCTGACGAGCCCCGTCGTGTTGACGAGATTCCCGTCCTTGTCGAACGACTCCGTGGCGATCTTCACCAGCAGGTCGGTCTGCTCGAAGAGCGTCTTGTGCGAATAGACGAAGTCCTCGATGTGGTCGAGCGACAGCATCAGCATGTAGAGGTACATCTTGCCGCTGAACGACAGCCGGAAGTCGCCCGTACCGTTCCACAGGCCGCTGCCCTCAAACGTGCGGTAACCTTCGCCGGCGGCGATATCCTGCGTGATGTGAAACTCCTGAAAGTTTTGAAAGCCCGTCTGGTCGACATCCTCGAATTCGATCACCAGCGTCCCCGGCTCCGTGCATTTGTAAAAGAAAGTGAGGAACACCGGTTTGGCCTTGAGCAGCCCGTCCAGCCCCGTCTCGTAGGCCGGCCGCGTCTTGAAATCGGCATTCTTCTGGAGGATGTAGTTGTTGTTGATGCACATCACCGTACGGCCGTCGACATACTCGACGCCCGCGTAGCTGCCCTTGTTCGAATAGGGTGCACCGTTCACCCACAGCCACTTCCCGCCGAGCGTGAAGAACGCGATGTCGTTGTCCGAATCCCAATAGCGCATGCCGCTGTCGAAATTCGGGTTGTTCAGGAAACTCTGGCCTGTCGTGAAGTCGTTGCGCATCGATTCGACGCTCGAACGGATCGTACCCTCCATCACCTCGAACTTCGTCAGGACATCCTCGCCCGTCGTAAGCAGGAAGCGGCCGCGCAGATAGGCATTGTCAGCGTACAAACCGTAGCCGTGCGGCTGGTCGTCGGAAGGAAACCACGAATCGGAGATGCCATCCAGATTGCCCATGCGGGCATGGAGACAACCGGAGAGCGTCTTGCCGCTCACGCCGTTCATCACATCGATACGTGGCTGCCCGTCATCGGTCGCCGAAATCAGAATAAGCCCCTGACGCTGCGGATCGGACGTGTTGCCCATCAGTACGCACTCGTCGCCGACGGCCGGCAGCGCATCTCCGAACTCCGAGGCGGCGACCCTCGCCACACCGCCCTCCACCGAGGCGATCTCGACCCAGTAGGATTTCGAAGCCGCACCGCCCTCCACTTTGCAACGGACGAGGTCGCCGGCGACGAACGGACACCCCATCTCGAAGGTCAGCAGGTAGTGCTGCCCCGCAGCATCCATGTCGACACCGGAGACCTTTCCGTCAGCGGCCGACACGACGAGCTCGCCGCCCACCGAGCGAACCTTCTCCACGAGCAGCTCCAGAACCCGCATCGTCTGACGAACCGTCAGGCGATCCACCGCCAGATGCGATATGCCGTCCGCATCCATCTCCAACCGCCATCCCGACCCTAACAGGCCGTCGACGAACGACGGGGATCGCAGCAGGCTGCGCACGACGACAGACAGCAACTCCGCATTGCCCGCAGCGTCTATCTCCCCACCCGTTACGCCACTCTTGAAGCCGCCGAGGCGTAGGCCCTGATCGAAAGTGATCAGCCCCTGCGCCGTGTCGTTCTCACGCTTATTGAGAAACTCCTTGCGGCTGCGCTTCGCCGAGAAAAGGTTGAAATCACTGGCCGGCGTGTTCTCCCAACTCCGTACGATATCCGGAAGCCCCGCCGAAGCCGTCTTGGCATAGTGCCGCACCTCGCCCAGCTCTTCGTCGATCTTCTCCAGCGCGCCTTTGCCCAGCACGTCGCTCACTTCGATGTCTATTTCCGAGGGGTACTGCACGCTCTGAGAGATCGAAGTGATGCGGCTCGTCCGATAACCCGTGCCGGGGAAGTATTCGTCGCTCTCCAGCCGCACGCGCCGACCGACGTCGAGCGTAAGGCGCCGCCGGGCGACTTCGACATAATCCGTGCGGCCCTTGTAGACGTAGCGATCCTGATCGTGTTCACGCAGGTATTCGTCCACGGCCTCGGCGAACTCCTGCTCGGCAAGGGTGTAGTACTCTTTCGGCATGCGGATATTCCACAGGATGTATTCGTCGCCGACCTTCGGGATCAGCAGCCCGCCCGGCAACTGCGTATCGTCGTCGTAGGGCCATTGGGTGATGATCTCGAACTCCCGCGTCTTCGTGTCGTAGTTCACCTCGAAGTCCCGGCCGTTCAGCTCGCCGCTCTGGAAGGTCATCTGCTTTACGAGACCTCCGATCTCGTAGCTGTTCGGGTCGAACGTCAGGCTCGTGTCCTTGACGTAGTAGATCGTGAAAGGCTCGCCGTCATCGTCCGTATGCTGCTCGCTGCGGACACCCGAAAGCGTGCCGATACGTCGCGGATAGATACCCGAAAAGGTGTCCCGCTCATAGTGCTCGACGATGCCCTGCTGCGTGTTCTGCTCCACATACGACCGGCGGCTGGGCAGTTGCAGCCGGCTGTAGCCGTACTCATCCGGATCGATGTTGCGCGTCGAGCCGATGGGAAACAGACGCGTGAAGAACTTGACGTTGTCGGCGGATTCCCGCTCCAGTGACACGAGGCCGTTGTCGTAGCCCAGCACCGCCTCGTCGCCGTATTCGCAGCGGCAGAGGTTCACGGTCATGCCGTCCGTCCAGAACTCCGTCTTCGCGGCATCGGCCAGCATCGAGAGCGCCTCGTCGCAATAGGTTCCCTCGTAGTCGAGAGTGAGGTTCTCCGTCGAGACGACCTCGCCGACCTTCCAGTCGGTGGTTCCCATCTGCCGGTTGATGTTGGCGACGATCAGCGCCATGTGCTCACGGGCCGGAGCCGTCAAAGAGAAGATCGGATCGTTCTCCCCGTCGACTATCTTCAGCACGAGGGCCTGCCTCACGAGGCTCTCGATGCCGTAGAACTTGCAATCGTACTCCCATTCGACCGTCGAGGTCTGCTTCGGGGCGTACTCCTCCGTAATCCAGAAGCGCACGCCCTCGAAGTCCACATAGTCGTAGACCTCCAACGGCACGCACTCGAAAGCGGTGAACGACAGACTCAACACGTGGTCGCTCATCAGCCGCTTCTGACGCGTGGAGTTATCCGACGGCGAGACCGTCAGCTTCAGCGCACCCTTCCGGTTATAGATTTTCAGTTCCATATTTTCGTCAACAACCAGTAACAGCCGTATCCCGCAGCGATGCCGAGGGCATCGGAGAGCAAATCCCACCAGCACCAATGGTTGCCGGAGGCGTTCTTGTCGCCGTACTCCTTACCCAGAGCCAACCCTGCGGACAGCCAGACGCCGGGAGCGCCCAGCGCGAAGACGACTGCAAAGCAGACGGCGAAATGCTTGATCTTATCTTTTCCTATCTTCATGTTCGAACGGCGTTTGAATGGGGTTTGAATGGGGTTAAAACGACGGCAAAGGCTCGCGAAACTTCACCGTGAACTTGCCGGCGACCTCGCCCTCGAAGTCCGTCAACTGCTTATAGTCCGAAGCCTCGCGGTAGAACAGGTGAAAGTGCCGGTTCATCTCCGGGAAGTAGAAATCAAGCCACCCCTCCTCGCCTGTCTGGAGCATCTCGACGAATGACGTATAGCGCATCATGAACTCCGCCTTGTCCGCGGCGAGGATAGCGAACTGCAACGTCACGTCGCGCGCCTGCCGGCGCTGTACAATGACGGCGGGCAGCTTCACACCGTGCTGCTCCCGAAACGACACCTCCTTCTGCGTCTTGACCGCTGCGGGTTTCAGCAGCGACGAGTAGTTCTTCGCATCGCCGGGCTTATCCTCCGCGAGGAACGCCCCGTAGGCATCGAACGGGTCGATGTCATTGATCAGCAAAAGTCCTTTCAGTACATCCATATCGCTATTTCGCTTTCAAACCGTCCCGCTTGATGGCCTGCCACAAGGCCAATATCTGCGGCAACGTATCGGTATTTTTCGCTATTCTGTTCAGCGCATCGAGCGAGGAGCCCAGACCTTCGGCGATGTCATCCATCTTGTCGTCGACGCTCGCACCGTGCATTTGAAGCGACGTCATCAGCCCCTCGAGCTTCGTGCCCTGATCCTGCGTCATGGTCGTGAAGGCTCCGGCCTTGCCGCTCTGCGTGGTCGCGTCCGGCTTCCACAGCTCGTACCCCATCTCCTCGGCGCGCTTCGCGAACTCCTCCATCCACGCCTCGGCAGCGTCCATATTCGAACCTATACCCGAGTAGAAGTCGTCGAGCAGATCCATCACGTCGTAGGCGATGTCCTCTTCGCTCTTGCCGCTCGCGTAGATCGATTTCAGGTCGTCCTGCAATTTGTCGAACTTGTCGGCGAAGAACAGCGAGTAGACGACCTGCTCGGCCAATTCCTCGAGCTTAGACGAGATGTCGTCGCACATGTCGCCGTAGACTCCCGTGACACCTTTGGCCATGTCACGGACACGATCCAGCACGCTGTCGCCCAGCGACCCGAAGGTCGAGGACAGGTAGTCTTCCAACGCCTGCTCCGCCTCGTCCATCGCATCCTTCAACTCGATGAGGTTCTCCAGATACTTGCGCGTCTCGTCCGACATCTTCCGCGTGTCGAGAATCGTCTGGAGCATCGCAGTATCCAGTTCGCCGTTGGCGTCGATCAACTCCGGATAGACCGAGAGAATACTGCTGTACAAATCCTTGCCTTTGCCCCAGCCGAACAGACCCGTCTTCTTGTGTCCTGTGACGATCTGGGCCGAAGCGAGTCCGTAGATGCCCTCCTTGTACTGCGCCATGCGCGCTGCGTACGTTCCGAGAGCGTCGCCCGTGATACGTTCGAACCAGTTCATCGTAGGAGCCGAGCCCTTCATCTCGGCCTCGAACTGCGAAAGAGCATCCTTGTAGACCTGCATGGCGTTGGCAGCCTTCATGATCTGACGCTCCCCGAAGACATTCGTCGCCTCCTCCAGCAACAGGTTCTGCTCCAGCAGCGCGAGGTTGTACTGCCGCTGGAAGTCGAGCTTCGCACGCTCGATCTCCTTCAGCGCCTCCCGATGCCGGGCTTCGGCGGCGAAGGCTTGCCCAATGAAGTTGGTCGCTTCGCCGATGGCGGCTCCGATACCTCCCACGATGCCGCCTTTGGCGAACCCCTGACCGATGTTCGACACGGCGCTCATGACCTGTTGCACACCGCTGATGGCATCCGCGGTTTGGGTGTCGCCCATCTGGTCGAACATCGCGGCGAGTTCCCCCGCGGCGTCCGCTGCGGCACCGCCGATGGTTCCGATAGCTCCGGAGATATCCTTGATACCGTTCGCACCCTTGAGTTCGGCCAGACCCTTCTCGAACGTCTTGAAGATGTTCTCCCACTTGTTGGTGCCGCCCTTCTTGCCCGTCTGGAGCAACTTGTCGAGCGCCTTGCGCAGCTTGTCCAACTCCGCAGGACTCTTCTCGATATTCTTCAAATCCGCGGCGGAGATGAAGGTGATACCCTCCGCAGACCCCTTGCCGTTCAGGTATGCCTGCAGCTCCTTCGCCTGTGCGATCAGCTCGCGCAGCTTGTCGAACGACAGCGACGAGTAATCGCCGAAGAGCTGCTTGAGGAATCCGTTGTCTTTGGAGATGCTCGCAGCCTCGGCGTCGTTCACCGAGCGGATGCCCTCCTCGATCTTCTGACGCGCAACGGCGATGGCCCGGTCGATCTGCTCCGAATTAGCCTCCGTGCGCTGCTCTTCAAGCGCGGCGATATCCTCGTTGCCCTGACGCCTGATCTCCGCACGCTGTGCCTCGAAATCCCGGTATTTCGCAAGAAGGCCCGACAGATCGGCCAACTCCCGGTTCTTCGTATCTTCGGCGACCTTGAGCGCGCGGCGGATACGCGCATCGGAAGCAGCATTGCCCTCCGTATCCTGTTTGAGCGCGTAGTACTTCTCCTGCAGCAGATGTAATGCCTCGCCCGCCGTACCGTCCGGATCGACATCGACGGCGATCACCAGACCCAGCGTATCGGCTTTCAGAAGGTCCTCGGCGCCGTTCAGCGACTCGTCGATGTACGCGTTCAGTTCCTCTTCCGAAAGGACATCGCCGTTGGGGAGAATCGGCGTGATGAGAATCTCGTGGCGCCTGCCGGCAGCGTCATCGATGCCGAACTGGGAACTGAACACCGTAGCTATACCCTCGCCGGCATCCTGCCACCCCTTCTCCGCCAGACGCGCCGCGTCGATCATCGGCCGGGCCAGCAGATCGACATTGCCGACGAATCGGTCTGTCATCTGTTTGCCCAACGCTGCCAGACGCTCGTCGCTCAGATGGCTGCGCAGCTCGGCGATAGCCTTATCATGCTTGCGCTCGGCATCCTCGCGCTCCGCAGCGTAATCCTTGTAGGTTTTGAGAAGGTTCTCGAGATGATCCGCATCCGCCTTCTCTTCCTTCTTGTCGATCTCGGTCAGCGTATGGTCGAGCTTCCGGGCCGCCTGCACACGCTGCGCGGCGGCTTGGGCGAGGATCGTACTTTTCTGTCCCGGCGTAACCTTCCCACCGGCCTTGCGCAGACGCTCGTAAAGCTGAAGCCGCTCCTGCTCCTCTTTGGCAATACGAGCTTTCTCCTGCTCGAAGGCATTCTGCGCCTCGGCGCGCTCCTTCTCGAAGCCCTCCTTCATCAGCGAGATGCGCGTATCCTCGATGCGCCGGCGGGCCTTCGTCTCGTAATCCACGAGGTTCTGCGTGAGTTTGGACACATCGCCGGAGCCGTCCTTCGGAGGCGCGATGAACCCGCCGAGGCCGGACTCCTTGCCCAGATCGGCGATGTCCTCCACCAGCTTCTTCGCCTCGTCGAGGTAGGCGTCACGCTGCTCCCGAGCGGCCTGTACCAACCTCGCTTTTACTTCCTCATTCGACTTGTCGACCTCGCGATCCATCTCGCTGGGCAGTATCTCCATCTGCGCACCGCCCACTTTGGCCATCCAACGGCCGAAGCCGCCGGTGGCGCCCTTGACTTTATCGGCCGGAGTAGCCTGAAGCGTATTCACCTGCTCGTCCGCCTCGGTAGCCTTATTGATGAGAGCCTGCACCTTCGCCTGCAAAAAGAGCATCTGAATGTACGCTTCGCCCTTCTGAAGCAGCACATCGTACCATTCGGCAATGGTGTTATAGTAGCCGAAGCTCTCGCCGTATTTACGATTGAGCTCTTCGACCTTCGCCTTTTCCTGCTCCTTCGTGCCGTTGAACTCCTTGAGGCTTTTCAGGGTCGAGCCGATCTCGAAGCGCGTCTTGATCATCTGCGCACGGCCCTCTTTCTCGATCTCCACGCGCTCTTTGGCTTTGGCGGCAGCAGCCTCCTGCGAGTCGGAATAACGATCCCACAGGACGATCAGACCCGTGATGACGGCCGACAGCCCCAGCGTCAGCGTCGCCATGAGCGCCGAGGCCGCAGCCGTCGAAATGCCCAGCGACGCGGCCAGCCGAGTATTGGCCGCCGTCAGCAGGTTCTTCATCTTGACGACCGTCACGAGCCGGAAGGCGGAGTCTTTGTTCAGGGCATTCATCACCTGCTGCAGCCCCATCGTAATGGCCAGCACGCTCTGCACGCGTGTCTGAATCTTGACGAGGTTCTCGTTCTCCGACGCGAAGGCGCCCATGATGCCCGTAGCCATCGTGAAGGCCCCGGCAACGCCGCTCGCACCGCTTATCAAGCCCTGAAGCCCGGCATTGTCGTGCGAGAGAATCTTCGTCTGCGTGCGCAGGTCGCCCAGCGTATCCTGCAACAATGCGGCACGTTGCGCCATCGTCTGGTACTCCTGCGAGTTCTGGCGCCCCTCGAGGCGCATCTTCGCCATCGCTCCCTGAAGCTGCCGCAGCTCCATCGTAAGCCCGCGGGCCGTCGCAGAGTTCTTTTCGTGCTCGCTGCGAAGTCCGTTCAGCACGGCTTTGTCCTCTTCGAGCGCACGCGTACAGGCTTCGATCTCCGCGCGCATCTCCGTCTGCGCCTTGCCCGGCCCCAACCGGTCGTACTGACGCCGCAGGTCTTTCAGGCATTGTTCGACGTAGCGTACCTGTTCGCGCTGCGCCGCGATGCGCTCCGTGATGCTTTGCGAAACCCGCTCGACACGATCTCCGAGCGCCTCGGCAGACTTCCCGGCGGCATCGAGACCGCCGGAGAGCTTGTCGCGCATCAAAAATTCTATTTCAACGGGTTTCGGCATGCGGTTTACTTGTTTTTTTGAGTCTCGATTGTATGAAGCCGGAAAGCGTTCGCGGCTTCTCTTTTTTCTTGACGTAGCGCGGTGCGTCTGCCAGCATCATGCGCAGCGTCTGATAGTTCACTCCCCAAAGGATATATCGGACACTCCAGCCTGTCGCGGCAGCGATCTGCCACACCATTCCGAAGGGGCTATGGGAACCTTCGTAGACGGTCTTTAACTCCCCTTTTTTCTTCTTTCGCGGCTCAGCCTCGGTCTCATCGGGTTCGCCGTCGAGATCGATCTGATAATACTCATAAAAGACTTCGTCCCCAGCAGGCGCAGGAACTGCATGTTCGCGGCACGCAGGTACTCGTCATCGACGAACCAGCGCAGCAGCCATGCCAGAAGACCGGAGAACAGCCACGTAGAGAAGGCTCCCCGGCAAATCGTCAGGGCCACCATTTTCGACACTCGCCGCCCGTGCAGCGCCATGTAGGCCAGCTCCTCGTGCTTGGTGAACTCCAGCATCCGCCCGTAGGTTATGCCCGTCTGGAGGTAGAGCCGTGCGAGGCGTATTTGACCGCCCAGACACGGCCGACGCATCGTCAGACGCACGACCTTGCGGGTAAACGGGATTTTGAAAAAGGGCAGCGAGACTCCGATGTCCAGCAGAGCCTCCGCTGCCTCGATTTCGATGTGCGGATTCGCATTCATCGCTCGACGGTGCTATCCGACAACTTCCTCTTCCTCGTCCGGAGCGAAGTCGAAGCCGTAAGGCGATGCTGCGGAATCATCCGGCAGCAGGAAGGTTGCCTTGCAGTGAATCTTCATCACGTCCGAATAGTCGTACTTGCCGCGCGGATAGGCCAGAAGCGAAACCTTTGCGGCTTCGGTCTCGGAGCCGTCCGCCGAGCGGATGACAACCGGCCCCTCCAGCTTGATGCGCTTCGCGGGTGCGTTCCACTTCTTGCCGTTTTTAGAGGTCGTACCGCCCATCACCTGCACGAGGTTCGCGGGCTTGAGTTCGATCAGGTCGAATTCGATCTCGCTCGTGCCGGGATTCTCTTCGATCTCCTTCACAGGAGCCGAACGTTTCTGTGCAGCCCAGATTTTATTCGTCGACGGTTCGTCGCCGCCCCAATCCAGACCGTCGTTGCTGATAAGCCCCAATTCCTTGCCGTCGAAGACGAAGGATTCGAGACCGTAGATGAACCCGTCGTGTTCCGATGCAGGGGTCTGCTGTGTGCTGTCTGCCATATTACACGATGTTTTTAATGAGTTTTACAATACTTTTCAGCGGGTTGGTTTTCGTAAGCAAAGCCGTCGCAGTTCCTCCCGCAAGGAAGCCTGCAAGCAGCCACCGATACCATGTGGCGGGCGGTTTTTCGGTATGTTCGGCCGCATGATATGCTGCGGAGACCGCTGCCAGCAGCGAATCGGCGCGAGCTCTATAGACCTGCATCTCCTCCAGTCGGCCCGTGAGCGAATCGATAAGGACGCGTTGTCGGAAGACGCGGTTCTCGAAGTAGGTGCAGCGCCGGGCAATACTGTCACATCTGCCTCGGACGATGATGTTATCGCCTCGCCGTTCAGCCTCGACGCTCGCACGACCGTTCTGTGCGCTGTACTTCGCACCGTCGGGCAAATTAAGGAGGTTCTGCGTCGGGATCGTCGCCGTCGCCGACTCCTCCGGAACCGACTCCGCATACTCCCGACGGGTCGTCGTCTGCTCCGCCAGCATCTGTTCCTGTGCATGACGCTGCACGTCGTGAGCGGCGGCGGCCCGCGCTTCGAGCTCCGCGTTCCGGAGGGCTGACTGCGTCGAGATCGCCTGTTCGCTCGCCGTGTTCTTGACTGCACCGCACGCCGCCGTCAGCAAGGCGACGAGGAGCAACACGAGGGGAATTCCCCGAATTCGATTTTTCATTCTGTGTTTTGAGCTGTTTGGTTAACTGATCGATCTTTTTATTCAGGGCGTCGATCTTCTCCTCCATGACTTTCTGATTGGCCAGCAGGTGGGCGTTATCCGCTTGCAGACGCACGTTTTCATTGAGCGTTTCGGTGTACTTCTCCGTCAGCAGGTCGATGGACTTTTGCAGCGACGCCAGAAAATCATTATTCCGCTGACGGCGCGTGACCAGCCATGTCACCACGGATGACAAGAAGCCGCTCGGAAGCGCCCACACCAGTATTTGCATCACTACGCTATCCATTTCTCTGTTTCTATTGAAGTTAAGCCCGCTCGATCATGCGTGCGATTTTCGCGATGCTGTCGGCATACACCGCCGGATCGGCCGTGCAATAGCCGGCCTTTGCGACCTCGCAGGCGAACCGCCGCACATCGTCGCGATACGGCATCGCCGCAGCGTAGCGTTTCGCAGACAAGACCTTGAAGTGGTCGCGCAGGCACTCTTCCACCGTGTCGTAGTCGCGGAAGGCACGGTCGACGTCGTAGCGGTAGCGTCCGTCGAGGAGCGGCGTAATCGAATGCACACGAATGAAATTACCGCCCTGACGGTCGTCCCGGAAGTATTCCGTCGTACGCACGATCCGACGTTTGCCCGTCCATTTGTCCCCGGCCGTGATGCCGAAGAGGTTGTTGCCGACGGCATTCTTGCCCCAGCCCGTTTCGAGCGCGGCCTGCGCCGCTACGAAGAGCGGGTTAAGCCCTGTCCCGGCACAGACGCGCTCGATGGCCGGATAGTAAGTGCGCTTGAATTCCGATGGTGTCATACGCTATGCCCGGTTACTCCTCCGATACGGTCAGGGTCTCCGCCAGCTTCGCGCGTTCGTCATCGGTCAGCCCGGCGACGGCCTTGCCGACAGCCGGCACACCCGCATTTTTCGAAACGGAGACACCAATCGCTTCCAGCGCGACTTTCACGGCGGCGAGAGGATAGCTCTTGTCACCGACGGCGATCTCGTTGGCTGCAGCAGCCTCCGGCTTCTCAGCCTCGAAGGCTTCGAGACGGCAGACTTTGCGCGCGACAAGATCGTTGACGCGCTCGATGTCGTCGAAGGAGACCGTATCGCCCTCCTTGTAGCGTACCGTGCGGTCGTTCTTGTCCGTGAACGGAATCAGCACTTTCAGTTTAGCTTTCATAATCTTTTGGTTTAATGCGTTCGTATTCGATTATCCGACGACCTCCTCGTCGCCATTCTGGTCACCCTTCTGGTCGTCCGACGGCTCTTCCCCGGCGCGGCAGTCGAGCAGCGTCACCAGCTGACCCCATGCGATCTGCGTGTCGGCCTTCATCAGCATCTTGATGAAGTACAGTTCGCCGCTGGCCTGCACCTTGTCGACCTGCAGGCACTCGTAGTCGTCGGCGAGGTTGCAGCCCGCGTAGAGGTTCGAGTCCGTGCCCAGCGAGCAGATCGTACCGACGATCACGCCGTCGGGCCAGTCGTTCAGCGCTGCAATGCGCTTCCCCTTGAAGCGGGCGATGTTCGTCGAGGTCGGATCGGCGCCCTTGTGATGCAGATCCGTCAGCTCGTTGTCGTACTTGTCGAAGTCGGCGGACGACATCAGGAAAGTGAAGTTCGCCTGATCGCGAACCTTATCCGCCGTCTTCTCCCAGACGGCACGCAGACGCTTGATCTGGCTCGTCTCCGCACAGGTCGCCTTCACCACATCGGGATCGGCCATCATGCGCGTGAGGATACCGTTGAAGAACTGATCCTCGCCATCGCCCGACACGCCCTGAATGAAGTGATAGCCCAGCTCCGTGCCGACCTGCTTGAGCACCTCGCTCAGAAGCGTCACCTGCACGTCGCTCGGAAGATGCCGGAACACGAGGTTGCCCGTCGGTTGCCACTTTTTCCAGAACTTCTCGAACGATCGCGGGTTGAACTCCGTGTAGACCATGATATCCTCGGGCTTCAGAAGACGCTCATCGATCTTGAACTCACCCTTCGAGTTCTCGCTCTTGGGCATCTCGACACGCTTCTGCAACAGCTTCGAAAGCTGGAGACGCGGGATGTAGAACTTATCGCCGATGCTCGTCTCCATGTGGATCAGCCCCTTCTCGAAGAGCTGATTGCCCGTGGCGGCCATGACCAGAATCTGGTCGAGGACTTCGCCGCCGTAGGCGGTTTGAATATTCGGATTTGCCATAATTGAATGAATTGATGATTGATTACTGTTTGAGCCGGGCACGAACCTCCGCTTCACGCTCGGCGAGGTAGTCCTTGTCGGTCTTGCCTTCGGCGCCGGTCGCCGAGGCGAGGGTCTGCATGATGCGACGCTTGGGCTTGCGTGCCGCAAGCAGCGTGCGTGTGCTCTCGGGGTCTTTGCGCATCAGCGCCTTGAAACCCGGTACTTCGTCGGCGCCGATGCGCTCCTCCTCGCGCGCCGTGTCGACTTCGGCATCGTAGGCCGCCTCCGCGGCTTCGCGCTCCTTGCGTTCGAGATCGGCGACCTTCTCCTTGAGAGCGTCGCGCTCGGCGACCACCGCCGCGTGCTCTTGGGCCTTGTTCACGACCTCCGTAATGCGCGACATGACTGCCGCCTCGTCCGCACAGTCGGAAAAGGCCGGCATCGATCTGAGTTTGTTGATCATCTGTTCTTGATTTTTAAGTGAAACATGTTCGATGTAAAGTGCCGTGTAGCGCTCGCAGCGCTCGCGCGGCGTAAGCGACGCGGAGACAGCGGTGCGGTCGTCATCGAAGATCTCGTCGACAAAACCCTCGGCCAACGCCTCCTCGGCAGTCAGCCAATGATCCCGGCCATCCATATAGGTCGTGCGTATCTCTTCGACGCTCTTGCCCGTGCGCTCCGCATAAATCTCGCACAGCGTGTTCTCGATCTGCTCGAGGTGGGCGACGCAATCCTTCAACTTGGCGGCATTGCCGAACACGTCGCTCATAGGCTGGTGGATCATGATCTGGCCGTAGCGGCTCATCTTGACCCGCTTGCCGCAGCCGGCGATGAACGACGCCGTAGATGCCGCGATGCAGTCGATGTAGATGGTGATGTCGGCCGAGGACTGCCGCAGGAAGTTGAAAATGGCGATACCCGCGGCCACATCGCCGCCGACGGAGTTGATCCTTACGTCGATCTTGCGGTAGGTTCGCTCGGCAGCGGCGATCTGACGGACGACATCCTCGGCGCCTACATCGCCATAGTCGCCGATTTCACCGTATAACAGGATGCAGCAGGTGTCCTCCTGCGGCCCGGGAATGATATTGAAAATGCGCTCCATTTCGTGCTTTGTTTGCCGCAAAATTGAGCGTCATTTTCGGCCTCTGCAAATCGGAATTTTATGATGCAACGTTCTGATTGCATGATGCAACCGTAAAGTCGCATCCTATTTTTCTCATTTGCTCGGCAGCGTTTTATAGGTCAATTTTGCAGACAACAAATCATGAAGCAATGTCGAAAATGACCTCCGAACAGATGCGCCGCTGGGCGCTCTCGATGTACCTGAACGAAAACCGCACGCAGGCCGAAATCGCCGAGGCGTGCGGCGTGTCGCGGCAGACCGTCATACGCTGGGCGAAGGCCGACAAATGGGACGAGCACAAGGCCTCGCTGACCATGACCCGCGAGGAGCAGATCAAGAACCTGCAGCGGCAGATCATGGAGATCAACAACGTCATCCTCGGACGCGAGCAGGGTCAGCGCTTCGCGACGCCCAAAGAGGCTGACGCCATCGCCAAACTGACCAACGCCATCGGCAAGCTCGAGACGGAGCTGGGCATTCACGAAGCCGTCAGCACCGCACAGCGCTTCGTCGCATGGCTGCGGCCTGTCGACCCCGCGCTGACGAAGACATTCGCCGCTCTATTCGACAAGTTCCTTAAATCCCTGATGTGATGAAGCAGATCGACCGCGACGCCTTGAAGGAGTGGGAAGCCCTCAAGCAATCCATATACAACGACACGCCCATCGACGAGACGATGTCCCCGGCTCAGATCGAGAAGCACCGGCTCTATCTGGAGGCGCACCCTATCGAATGGATGCAGTTCTTTTTCCCAAAGTACGCGAAGTATCCCTTCGCGCCTTTCCAGAAAAAGGCGATCCACCGCATCATCAACAATCCCGAGTGGTACGAGGTGCTGTCATGGAGCCGCTCGCTGGCCAAGAGCACCATCACGATGTTCGCGGTGCTGTACCTGACGCTGACCGGCCGAAAAAGCACCGTCATTCTCGCCTCGGCGACGGAGAAAGCTGCGGCACGTCTGCTCGCACCGTATCGGGCCAACCTCGAATCGAACCGGCGTATCATTCAATACTACGGCGAGCAGATGTCCGTGGGCGAGTGGGCCGAGCTGGAGTTCCGCACCCGGCAGGGCGTGGCGTTCTACGGCGTAGGGGCGGGAAATGCGCCGCGCGGCGCACGCAACGAGGCGATCCGTCCTGACGTGCTGCTCGTGGACGACTTCGACACCGACGAGGATTGCCGCAACCCCGATGTTCTGAACAACAAGTGGGATTGGTGGGAGCACGCCCTCTATCCGACCCGTGATCCATCAGGGGCGCTACTGGTCGTATTCAATGGCAACATCATCGCCGAGGACTGCTGCATCGTCCGGGCCGGCGCGATGGCCGACCACCACGATATCGTGAATATCCGCGACGCCGAGGGGCGCAGCACGTGGCCGGAGAAGAACACCGAAGAGTTGATCGACCGCGCGCTGTCGAAGATATCGACGCAGGCCCAGCAGGCCGAGTATTTCAACAACCCCGTCGTCGAGGGCAAAATATTTGGCCCGCGCAAATGGGGCAAGATTCCCAATTTACGCCGGTTTCCATTCCTCTGCATCTATGCCGACCCGACGCAGTCCGAGGCCAAAGGCGCGGCCAAGAACAAGCAGGGATCGCTCAAGGCCGTGTGGCTGCTCGGAAAACTCGACCGTACGCTCTACGTCATAAAGGGGTTCCTCGGCAAGATGACCACCGAGGAGTTTGTGACGCACTTCTTCTCGCTCTACCTCTACGCCCGGGCCGGCGGATGCCGCGCAATATACGTCGTGCAGGAGAATAACTCCCTGCAAGACCCTTTCTTTCAACAGGTATTCAAAAAGGCGTTCGCACGAAAGGCCAAAGAGACGGGAATCAGCCTCTCGGTCATTCCCGACGAGAAGAAGAAAACCGACAAGGCCGTGCGTATCGAGGCCAACCTCGAACCGCTCCATCGCGAAGGGTTGCTGGTGCTCAACGAAGCCGAGAAGGGCGACCCCCACATGAAGCTCTTGGACGAGGAGTTCAAGTTCTTCACGATGGCGCTGAAGTTCCATGCCGACGGCGTGGACTGCGTCGAAGGCGGCAACCGCTTTATCGACGACAAGATCGGAGAACTGCATCCCGTCGTGACGACGCCCCGCTGCGTCATGGCACGTCGCAACAAATACAGACAGTAAATATGGCACAATTCATCATCCCCGAGGACTACGACGCCTCGATTCATCAGGAGATTCTCGACGCGCTGATCCGCTCCGACCGGCAGATCGTCGAAATATGCGAGGATCGCGCCATCGCCGAGATGCGCGGATACCTCGCGGCACGATACGACTGCGACCGCGTTTTCTCGGCCGAAGGCGAAAAGCGCAACCAGCTCGTGCTGATGATGGCCCTCGACATCGCCATCTACCACATCTTCTCCATCCACAACCCGCGCAACATGTCCCAAATCCGCGTCGACCGCTACGAACGCGCCGTGGAATGGCTCAAAGGCGTGCGCAAAGGCGACATCTCCGTCGACGGGCTGCCCGAAATCGAGCAGGAGGCAAAAGAGGCCGCCTCGCAGTTCCAAATCCGCAGCAACCCCAAACGCAACAATCGATTCTGACATGGCAAAAGAAAAGAAAAAGAAAGGCAAACGCATCACCGCCGGCGGCAATATCGGCCGCACGCCGACGCAGACCATCGTCCTCCAGCCCACACGTCGCGGAGGACTGGACGTGTCTGCCTACATGAACAGCATACGGCAGGCGGAGCTCATCGACTGGCCGCGGCGCGCAAAACTCATCGACCTGTACGCCGACGTCATGCTCGACGGACATCTCTTCTCCGTGCTGCGCAAGCAGAAAGCGGCGATACTCGCCACGCCGATACAGTTCCAGCGCGACGGGAACCTCGACGAGGCGATGCAGGAACATATCGATTCCCCGTGGTTCAACCGCTTCATCGAAGACCTTATCAACGACGAATGGGAGGGCGTCGGCGGCTCGCTATTCCAGTTCTTCCTCGACGACAAAGGATGGATCGACTACAATCTGATACCCCGCAAGCACGTCGATCCGATCAACCGCACGATCCTCTGCAATCAGACCGACCTCATGGGCGAAAGCTGGGACAACTTCTCCGATCTGCTCTATGTCGGCAATCCGCGCCAGATCGGGCATCTCGCAGTTGCGGCATTCTGGGTGATACTCAAACGCAACAATGTCGCAGACTGGGCCGAGCTGGGCGAGATATTCGGACGGCCGATCCGTGAAGGAACGTACGACGCATGGGACGACAAGGCTCGAGAGAAACTCATTGACGACATCTACAACATGGGTGGCGCCGGAGTCATCGTACACCCCGACGGAACGAAGATCAATTTGATTCAGGCCGGGAATATCTCCGGCGGCAGCGACCTCTACGACCGTCTCCACATGACCTGCAACAACGAGATCAGCAAGATCGTGAACGGCAACACGCTGACCACCGAGGCGGGCGACAAGGGTACGCAAGCCCTCGGAACCGTTCAGCAGGAAGGAGAGGTCGACATCGCTTTTTTCATCAAACGGCGCATCCTCGATATTCTGAACTACGAAGTGACCGACGTATTTGCGTCGATGGGAATCGACACCTCCGGAGGCAAATTCGTATTCGTACCGCCCAAAAAGAAAGACCCCGAAAAGCAGGTGACCATCGTATGCCGGTTGAAGAACGAAGCAGGGCTGCCCATCGATGACGACTACCTCTACGAGGAGTTCGGCATCCCCAAACCGGACAACTACGACCAGCTGAAAGCAGCCGTCCGGACGGCAGCGTCCGCGGCCGAAGAGCAGACCGGGGGTGAGGACGGCGAAAGCACCAACGAGGACGATCCGGTGAAGACCGGAACCGAGCTGAAGAAGAGCCGTAAATTTGCAGATCGCGTGCGCGATTTTTTCGGCCGCGCCCCCGAAAGTGCGGGGGCGGATTCAGACTGGTAGTCGATACGCTTTACATCGATGCGGCCGAAAAGCAATCGGCGGAGAATGGGTTCTCATTCAACGGCGAAGTGCTGGCTGCTGCGCTTCGGAACATCTACGAGCGGCGGTACGACCCGCGCACGCAGATCGACGCAGAGCTCTTCGAGGAGGTCAGTCGAATTTTCGATGCGGCGACAGATGCCGGGGGCTCCGGAAGCGAAGCCGGCAGAGACTTCATGGAGCAGCTGCGCACCAACAACGCCGTGTTCGCCGCATTCAAGACCCACCGCATGGGCCGCGACATGGCGGCACAGCTCATCGACGAAAACGGCGAGGTGAAATCATTCCAGCAGTTCCGTCGCGACGTCGAGCCGATTGCCGATCATCATGTCGAGGCATGGCTTAGAACCGAATACGACACCGCCATCAAGCGGGCACACCGCGCCGCCGAGATGCGGCAGTTCATGGCCGAGGCCGACGTGCTACCGAACATCCGGTGGCTGCCATCGACGGCGGTGAATCCCCGCGAGTCGCACATGCCCTTCTACGACCATGTGTGGCCCGTCGACGATCCGTTCTGGGAGGAGCACAAGCCCGGGGACGAGTGGGGCTGCCAGTGCGGCTGGGAGGCGACAGACGACCCCGTAACCGACAACTCGGGGCTGGGAGGCAAGCGGATCGAGCCGTCGCCCGGCCTGAAAGGCAATCCGGCACGCACGGCACAACTGTTCTCCGACGACCACCCCTATTTCCCCTCCGACTGCTCGAAGTGCGCGTTCAAGGGTGTGCAGCTCACGCTCTTCACCAACCGCACGAAGGACTGTTACCACTGCAAAAACGTACTCAAAGCGGTGCAGAAAGCGGAAAAGACGCTGACGACGAAACGGGCGGAGCTCGCCGAAAAGAAATCCGACGCGACGTCCCGCGTCAGCCGCTTGTCGCTACCGGCGCCGGCCGTACATTCAAGCACGGAATTGAAGTACGGAACGGTGATGTGCTCGAAGTCCGACATCCGGCAGTTGGTATACCATGCCGCCGATGCCGAAAGCGTCGATGTGTCGATGAAGATGGATCGCTATTTAGACCGGCTGCGATTCGTGCGCGTGGAGGAGCCGAAACATTTCACCGGCAAGAAGCAGTCGCGCGGACTGGTCGAATACACCGTGTATGAGTTGGAGGTCAGCAAGCAGACTTTCGTGGTGAAATGCGAGGCCCGGACGAACCGGGAGACATCGGAAATATACGAACATCCGTATTCGATATACCGGAAATGAAAAAAGCATCCGAACGACCGAAAGACACTCCCGACATGGAGCTCGGACTTATGTTCGAATGCTTCGGAAAGCGTTAGCACGCCTTCACCTGCAAATATAACAACAATTAGTCCGAAAACAAAAATTCGGAACAAAATTTATTCGAACGGCGTTCAAATGGATATCAAAGAGTTCTCGAAGCTCATTCGAGCAAAGCAGAAAGAGATCGACACGCTGATGCGGCGCAAGATGCCCATCCGGGTCGGAAACATGGCCAAGCGGCACTTTCAGGACAACTTCCGAAAGAGCGGCTTCGTCGACGGAGGACTGTACCCGTGGCCGAAGACCAAACGGCAGCTCGCCGGCGGAACGTCAGCGGCCAGTCAGCACAAACCGCTGCTCAGCAACCGCAACCACCTGTTCAATGCCGTGCGCTACGTGCCGGGCGACTATCGGGTCAAGATCGTGAACGACGTACCCTATGCACCGATCCACAACTGGGGCGGAGAGACGTCGCCCACCGTAACGCCCAAAATGAGGCGGTTTGCGTGGGCGATGTACTACCGAGCGGCCGGGAAGCCGAAGACGGGAACGAAAGACCGCAAAGCGGCCGAAAATGCCCCGAGCGACGTGCTCTCGCCCGAGGCACAGATGTGGCGCGGATTGGCCCTGACGAAAAAGAAGCATCTGCGGATCAGGATTCCCCAGAGGCAGTTCATCGGTCAGAGCCGCGAACTCGAAGAACGCATACGCACCGATGTAGAAACACAGGTCGAAGCAGTACTTAAATTATAGATGATGGAAAGTGTGAAACTCGCGCTGATGAAGCGCATCGAAGAGGCGATGCCGGAAGTCCGCATCGACGAGGACTACGGACAGCTCGAATCGCAGGAAGACCAGTATCCGGTCGTATTCCCCTGTGTGCTGATCGGCATGGGCGACACGGAGTGGCAGCCGATGGCCAACCGTCCCGGAATACAGCAGGGCAAGACATCCGTCACGCTGAAGCTGGCGGTCGATTGTTACGACGACACGCATGTCGGCTCCACGACGGAGGCGAAGATCGCCGAGCGCGACCGGATGGCCGACCGGATGTTTCGGGCCGTACAGGGGATGAGGTTGTCGCAGAGGATGTCAGAGCTCGACCGACGGCGCAGCACCGAATATGCCCTCGGCGGCGGGGTCAAGGTCTACGAGGTGACGTTCGAGTACCTCGTGCGGGAGATCGTGTGATTATTCCCCGGAGAACAGGCGGAGTTGTCCGGCCGTGAGCCTCGGAATCTTGATCTTCGGAGCAGGGCGGATGTCGCCCTCCGGATGCTCCTTGCAGTATTGCCGGATGATGGCCATGACGCGATCCTCGGAGATGAAGAATTCCTGCTCGGAGAGAATCTTCAGGGCGTCATCGAAGCGCAGACGCTGAACCTCCGTCCAGTAATACCAGCGGCGGCACAACGCCTCGTTGCGCTTGTCGATTAAGTCCTTGTTTCTTCCTCTCGGCATTCACGGGGGGGGGTATTTCGGGTTTTCAATACACAAAATTAGGGAGAATTGCAACAATTCTCCCCATTTGCTTAACAGAATTAAGATGTGCGCCTATTCCATCGCTGCCAGCGAGAGCGGCAGCGCACGTTTCACCCCCTTCTCGTCCTTGTAGGACACCGAGATGAACTGACACGAATCGACGGGCCGATAGGCGCTCTGGATGATGTCGGTTGCCTCAATCAGCTCCGGATAGCCCGATTTGCGGGCGATCTCCCGCAGTTGGAGCACGCGGCTCGCCTTGAGGTTGCCCTTGCGGTCTTTGGCCAGCAGATTCATGACCATCTCCGTCAGAGCGGCCGAGTCATCGTCTTTCGCCAGCGAGCGAATGAACGTCTTGACTTTGTCGACCCCGGCGTTCACCGTATCGTCCCAGCCGTCGTTCGTGCGGTAGCCCAGAGCGACTGTAATGTTGCCGTCCGAGGTCGTGAACTGGTTGCTGTGGCGGTCGGATTTCGTGCGGAACAGCTCCTCTTTGAGCGCGATCAGCCGCTCGGCATCGCCGAACACCTCCTCCTTCGCACGGCGCATCTCCTCGCTCAACGCCTGCAGACGGGCGAACTTATCACGACAGAACTCGTCGACAGAACTCTTATATGCCGCAATATCGTCTTCGCGTTTCTGTTTCTCGGCACGCTCCTCGGCCTCAAGCTGCGCCTTCAACTCGGCGCGTTGCGCTGCTGTCATTTTTGTAATATCCATGTTTTTTAGTTCATTTTACACAAGGGTAAACATTCACGTCCTTATTCAGCCAAGATATCTCCCGACCATTTTGGCGAGTAAAGCCATAGGCCAACGCGCCGTAACGTTTTTCAGCACCATAAAAGCGCCATACCACGCAATCGCTCTCCAGCCGGAAAAGATCGCCCTTTTTAAGGTCGGACAGATGCTTGACATCCTGTATGAAATCCGATAAATCGCAATCGGAGATAACCTGTTTCATTGTAATACCGTTAGTCGTCGGCCGGAGCTCGATTTCATAGGTGATCTCTTCCCCTTCGTCGTTGCAAGTCGTAGTCTGGACGGCGATGCGGTCATTGGCAGGGTCCATCATCGTTATAGTCATCGACTCAGGGTTGACTCCCATACGGAAAGAGTAGAAATTTGCGGCGATCCGAAGTGCGTCCATGCGTTTCATATCAATATTTAGTTTACTGTTTATCAATCGTTTAATCGTATCGCAAACATAACACTACCATTCGGAACACGCAAGACAATTCGCGCTTATTTTCAACACTTTAACTTATTCATGAGGTCAATCGAATATCTCCTCGACCAACGCCATCGGATATACTTTGCGTATTCCGCGTTCCGAATCCACGTCGAGGCGCACCCCGATAAGATTACCGCTGTTGTCGAACACGTATTTTGCGCTCTCCAGCTCGCTGATTCCTTTGATTTTCACTTTCATCGTTTTACTCTGTTTTTGGTTTGTCGTTTCTGTCGTCGTTGCAAGCGCGTCGGCCGCTGTCTGCGGCGGGTTCGCGAATGCCGTCTCTCCACCTGCGAGCGGAAACGGCATCCGGCTGCCCATCGGCGGAGTTCCTCTGCGAACTGCGCGAATTCTGGCCCGAATCGGGATATCAAATTCGCCATCCGCAACATCGCTTCACCCGTAATGCGCAGCGAAAACTCAATCGAGGAAATGCCTCTTGCGACCGGATCGTCCGGAATATCGCCGCCGAAGTCCACCTCCGGCACTACCCGGACAGGCTGGCCGTTGACCATCAGAACCGCATCGCTCCATTCTCGTTCTCCCATTGCCGCTACTTTTTAAGGTTCAAAGACTCCAGTTCAAAAAAATACTTAAGCACCGTAACAGTCTCGCCTATATCGCATCGACGAGCCTCCTGTCGCTCGGTAGCCTCACCTGATTCGTGAATATCACCCAATCGTTCTAATTGCTTCTGCAATTCCCGCAATGGTTTCCGCAGGGCATTAGCCAAGATCGCCGCTTCGGTGGGGGTCAACGCAATCATCGCTTCCGTGTATCCGGCACATCCCGGAATAGGTTCTCTAATCCATTTCATTACCGCTACTTTTTAAGTTCGCCCATCACTCCGCGCTCCATACGGTTCTTTACCCGCTCTTCGCACGCCTCGAGGAACATCCGCAGGCCGGCGATCATCTTGGTGTTCTGCTCCGATGGGAACCGAGTGTTCAGCTTCTCATGGCGGTCGAGCAAGGCCAGAACCAGCTGCTCGGATTGCAGCCCGGGGATCATCGTTCCGTCGTCGTTCTTCTGCACGAACCGAACGACCTGCTCGGTTTCGACGTATTGCGTCTTGCCGTCGTTGAAGCCGAGGCACTCGCGGATCACGTAGCAATGGGCGCCTCCGTAGGTCGCATCATCGATCACCGAGATCGTCGGCTCGTCGCTCGGATAGACCACCGCATCGATGGGTTTGACCTCTCCGACGACACACCATGTGTAAAGTCTTCCGAGCGGAAGTCCGATCTTCGATTGGCTTCCGCACGCCTGCAGGACGATCTCTTCGTTATCGAACCCTCGGAAGATACCCTGATATTCATCCCGGTTGTCGAAAACCAAGACGATCTCCGCACCTTGACGGCATTCAGTTAGTTCGGCCGGCAGCCGCCACGCACCTACTTGTTTCTTTTCCATAGCTGTCTGATATAAAGGTTAAACAATTCTGTAAGTCGTCCGGACTCGAACCGGAACAACAGCCGCATCGCTTTGGCCATTGTGCTATGCCTCCGGTGGAACCGAAGGTCCTGCCGACCCATTTGCCGGTCTTTCCCGGCTGTCAGAGCCTTTCGCGTCACCTGTCCGATGGAGTCAAGCGTCCTGTTCCGCTTTGCCGCCGCCGACCTGTTTCGGCGGATAAAACCCTGCGCCATCGTCGCCCTACTTGTACTCGGTTCATCGCTAAAAAGGGGGTTGCGGGTGGCCGGGGACTCGAACCCCGATGCTAATCTCTAAACAACAGCCAATCTTTCCCATTTCGTTGTTCTTTTCCTGTTGCCACCCCGTAACGATTACTTCATAGGCTCACCTCCTTTCTGTTTGATGTTCACATATCGGCGAATGACAGCGAGCGCCCCATCATATGTATGGGTTTGCATCACTTCTCGCATCATCTGCCCTGCAACAAACTCTGCATGAGCTTTGTCCCGCTCTTGCTCTTCACGCGATTTCCGTGTTTGAAAGCCGAGCTTCCGAACGTTGGATAAAATCGCAGCTCGCGCCTCCGACATCAGGGCGAAAATATTTCCCTGTGCTCCAGACAAATCAACGGTTATCGTAGGTTTTTCCATATCAGCTCGGCAATTGGTTGTGTCGTATGAAAATCGGAATCTGAATGACCCGCTGCGGTTTCACTGTTTTGGGCTTGCGCAGGATCGCCTCCAGCTTCGGAACAAGGGCCTGCAGCTCGTCAATGGTCAGCATTCCGAAAGGCTTGCCTGCAATACGCGGATCAAGGCAGAACTCATCTACGGCGGCGAACGTTCTGTCGGCCGTATCGACACCAAGCCGCTGCATCCGGTTCAACACCGCAGAACGGGCCTTGCGTAGCCGCTCCCTGTATGCTGCCGAAGGTTCGCCGAGTGGCTTACCCGTCTGGAGACATTCGCACATCTCTTCGTATTCGGCCGGAGTCATCTCCCGGAGCGACTCCGTGCGACCGCCGGTGAACTGCGCGACCAGCGTCTCCTTGTGCTGTTCGAGGTCGATGCCCTTCGCTTTGGCGATGGCATAGAGCCGTGAATAGTTACGCTTCCGTTTCATAAGGCTGTTCAGTATTCGATTCGACAGATGCGTGAGCATCGAAAGTTTCGGCAAGGAAGATGCGCATCCGCCGCTGGCGGGCGATCAGGTATTCTATCATTGCGCCCTCACTCTGCTGCCAATCCGCCATCATATAAATCGCATCGCTCTTGAGCAGCAGTTTGACATCTTCGCCAATCTGATCCGCCCACTCCGCCTCGAGGGGCAGTCCGTTGCGGAGCGGACTGACAGGCTCGAAGCCGAAGCGCCGGATTTTCGCTTCCGCGGCCTGAAACTTGGAGATCACCTCGTCGATGGGCAGTCCAGTGATCTTCCCGCTGATGTAGATTTTCTTGATATCCATAGGTCAATCTTCGATTATGCTGCTGTCATGCAGCAGTTCTTTATAGCGACGATCCCGGGCCGCCTTCGTGTCGAACTTCTCAAGCATCCGCCATTCGGGAAATCCGAACTGCTTGTACTTGATTTTCGGTTGCGGGTAGTCGTCCTTGCGGACGATCATGAACCCCGCCTTCAGCACCTTGTTTTGAGAGTCTAAATTCATATCATTTTCTGTTTAGTGTTTTCCCTTCCCAGTAGCGTTTGGCCTCCTTTTCGTAGATCGTGCATTCCCCTTTCGGCCCGATGTAGCGGCCTTTACTGAACGCCTTGTGTCCTTCGACCCAGATTTTCAGCGACGCATCGTACATGATCTTCATCGCCGCGCGTCCTTCCGGGCGTTTGCCGTCGGCATGGCTGACGAAGATGAGCAGTTTGTTGCGATGGCGCTCCTTGAAGGCGATATACTCCTTGTAGCTCATCTGCGTGTATTGGAAGGAGTCGATCACCACGAAATCCCACGAGCGGGGCTTCGACAGCGCTTCGTCCATCTCGGAGAAGGTCATCGTCGCGTTATACTGGAACTTCCGGCCGCACTCGTCCAGCCGGTAGCGGCGAATGGCATCCTGCGTCGTGCCGCCCAGCCCCTCTTCCAGCGGCAAATAGAGAACCCGGCCGAACTGGGTCAACTCCTTGCAGAAGGAGGCCACCGCCGAGGTCTTGCCGTTGCCCGAATTGCCCCAGAAGAAGACCACGCCCGTGCGGTCGATCTCGCCGACGCAATCCGCCCAGATGCCGCCCGGGCGGATCGTCCGGCGCTTGAGCGTCAATACCTGTTTGGCTGATAGTGTGCGACCCATTTGAACAGCGTTTGAACGGGGTTATTTCTTGATTTGGGCGAGTTTCTTATTCTTGTGCACCGACTTGTGGACACGCCGCATGTCGAAATACTCCTTCGGCTGCTTCTTATCCCACGGATTCACGAACGTCGAGACCATCGTGCGGGCATCGGCCACCACCTCCGCAATCGCGCTGTCGGCAGTCAGGCCGTTCGCCCGGCAGACGGCCGTCACCTCGTGGCGGGTCGCAGGCGTCAGGTCGATGAAACGCCGGCCGATGCGGGAATAGATTTCGTCGTAGCCCTTTTTGTCATATTCTAATCCGATGCTCATGCGGCGCTTGATATATTCGGTCGAGAGGAAGATGATGCCGCAGCGTCCTTCGAGGGCATTGTAGATCGAAATGAAGTAGTAGAACACCGTATCCATCAGCTTGTCGCCCTCGTCGAAGACGAGCAGCGGACGGTCGAGCACACGCAGCGCGTCCGTCACGACTTGGAGTTTCTCCCGCAGGCTCGTCTGGGCGAGCTTGAGACCGAGGACACGGGCCATTTCGCGAATGAAGTCCCCGCGCCGCATATCCTCCGAGCACGAGACGACGAAGACGTTCTCATGCTTCGACGCATAATCGTGTGCGGTCGTCGTCTTGCCGATGCCGGCATTCCCGACCACCCACGAGACGTTCTGATTCGCCTGTGCGTCGGAGAGCAGGAGCGACAACTCCCGGTAGGCGGTCGTTTCGCAGACGGCCCACTCCTCCGGATTGATCGGGAAGACCAGCGACCGAATGCGCAGAAACATCTCGTCGCTGATATTGTCGAACTTGCCGTTCAGAATCGCGCTGACCGTACCCGTGCTCAGACCGAGCGAATTGACCGCCTTGTTCTGGCTGGGATATTTGGACACATACGCCTGAAGCTGCGTCTGGACGGTCTGTTTCTCTTCGAGTGATAACTGTTTCATGTCGATATGGTTTTAAGATTTACATTCTGCTGAAAATGGCCGTCGGGTCGAAATCCATGTTGCTGACGGCTTTCGTATATTCGCCGACCGCAAGCGGTTCGGCCGTCGGCTCGACAGGTACGGCCACCATTGCGTCGGCCAGCCGCTCGTACTCTTTTTCGCTGATGCCTTTGAGGGCCGGAGTCCGCAGCCCGTGCTGTTCCGGGGCGACGCCGTGTTCCAGCTCCAGCGCGTGCGCCTCGATCTGGCGGCGAACTCGCTCGCGCTTGTTCGCCTCGTCGTTGAACCGGATCAGCTCCATGTCGCCCGGCCGCTGCTCCTGAATGTTGCGGCGGATCGAAAGGTAGGGATAGGCCACCGCCTCGTAGCGCAGCCCCATCGGAGTTCGTGTGTAGAGCAACGCCCGATCCATGCGCTGCGGGTCGAACTTCACGAAGAACTCCCGGCCGGTATTATCCCGGCGCCATTCGTAGTCCGGACGACCGTCGGCGGTCAGCACCTCGTAGGTGTACTTGCGGTTTCGGTATTGGATCGTGATGCCGTCGGCCGTGAACAGGCTCGGCTGCTCGGTCGTCAACCAGAACAGATCGATCATGTCGAACTCCGTAACCGGGTCGGTGGCCGGATTCACGCTCGCACGGTACATCTCCTCGTGGGCGATCCCCGTATCGTAATGTTTCATAGAATTCCACTTGCGGCGAGCTGCGGCGTAGGCCGCCAGCATCTCCTCGTAGGTGAACAGCTTCTCCTTGTTCGCCTCGAGGAACTCCCTGTTGATCTTCCACGCCTCCTTCGAAGTGATGTTGCCGCCCGTGAAGCGCCAGTCCTCATGCAGCACCTGCTGCTGGAACCGGCCGAAGGCAGACTCGATGCTCTTCGACGGGCCGTTGTACGGCGCCGTCGGCCGATTGATACGGCAGATGTTCGCGAAAAACTTCTGCGCGATCTTGCTCCGTTGGCCGCCCTGATTGTCCGTGACGATCTCGTAGGGCTTGCAGCCGGCCGTCTCGATGGCCATGCGGAAGGCGGCGAACTGCGCGTCGAAGTTCTCGCTGGCGCTGACCGAGTAGCCGAGCAACGTTTCGCTGTAAGCGTCGATGACCTCATAGACCGAGACCGTGCGGATGACGGTCTTGCCATTCTCTACCGCCTTGTAGAACAGGTTGAGCTTCGTACCGTCGCCGTACCACAGCGAGTCGCGCATGGTCGGCATCTCGGTCTTGTTGCGGCGGGCGAAGAGCTGCTTGGCCGCCAGTTCGCCGTAGACGGCGTCGTACCATAGCGGTTTCACCTCCGGCCGTTCGAGGTACTGTACCAGCGAAGACTGCGAAGCCAGCGGTTTCCAGCCCCGCTTTTCGGCGATGCGGTTGAACTCCTCGAAGAGCTGCTTCGTAGTGTAGACCGGCACGCGGCTGCGGCGCAGTGCGATGATCTGACGCCCGGCCGCTTTGGTAATTTTCAGCGTATTCGCGTTGCAGAACTTGCCCGACACGAGGCAGGCATAGCCCTCCTTGCGGTACTGTCGGAGTTTGTCGCGCAGGCGGGCCTCGCTCTTCGGGAGTGTGTGTCCGTAGGCATCGCGCAGCTCCTCGGCGGCGGCAAAGATATTCGACCAGACGACCGGCGTGTTGTTGTTGCGCGCGCGGCGCATCGCCTTCTGCGTGTTGAACATCTCCAGCAGGGCGTTCAGTACCCGGGCGTTCGTCGTGTATTCCTCCTGCTTCTCCTCTGGCAGATGCTCGCCGTTCGGAAGCAGGTGGTCGTGGTAGAAGCGCTGCGCCTCGGCATCCATCGCAAGCGGCATTTCGTCTTGTTTCATAGTCTTCTCGGGATCACCGTATTTTTCCTCGAAGCGGATACGGAATCGTTCTGGCAAGGAGCGGTACTCGATCAGAGCATACGATCCGAGTCCCTTGCCCGGACGTAGAACATTTACCCGGCCCCGCGTCACGAGATGATCGTAAGCACTACGACTCATTACCGCTTCGCCATCGTCCGACCGTGTCAGCTCGTGCATCGTTACTGCTATCGTATTTCCGAAATATTCCATCGCTTCGTTATTCTTGATCCCGCGCCGGTATTGCTCCGGTCAACGCCTTCGCGTTCGCGGGAAACCGACCTACTCCCAAATTTCGCCTATCTCATCAGCGGCCTCCGATACTTGATCCCTGACACTCTCGAGCGTACTGATTGCACTTTGCATTTTCTCGCCGCGTTCCGAATCCTGAAAGGGCTCGGGGAGATTGTCGTAAGCGGCCCACTCTTCATCGCAAAGAATATCCAAACGTTCGTAGATATCTTGCAGTTCTTCTCGAATCGCCTGAAGCTGTTTACGTCGGTTGTTATTCATCGTTTACTCATTTAATGAATCCGTGAGGCTTTGAGCCTCGAATACGATATTGCCCCAGTCGCAAATCTTGACGTCGGAGAACGTTTTCACGGAACAACCGTTCCGGCTGATATCAGCTGTGCTTGTGGCGTTGTCGAACTCTACTCGAACGCCGTTCGAGAAAGTCTGAATAATCCGCCGCACGCCGCTGGCATCATGCTCGAAATCGGTCTCGCAATTCGGCATGAAACCGTTCGTGACATCGACCTCGCTCATCACGCGACCACCGTCTTGCAAGGCCATGCGGCGAATCTTTTCCGCCAGCGCGCTCTGGGTCTGGAACGTCAAGGCAGACCACAGCGTCACACGGCTTACGCCCAACGCCCGACGGATGCGAGCCTTCTTGGCTGTTGGTAATTCGATATATTTCATTTCTGTCCTGTTTTAGTTTGGTTCTACATATTAGTCGGCCAACTTCTCTTCGAGATACCTTACATCTTCCTCCCAAAGGGGAAGCCCGCTCTTGATCTTGTATAGTGTCACTGCTTTTCTCCCAATGAGCCTGACCGCTTCACGATAGAAATCCGTATCGTCATAGGCAGCAGCTTTGCCGAGGAGGAATTCCGCGAGGCTCGTTCGGTTCTGACGGGCGTCGTCCAGCTCGTTATTACGCTCCTCGAGCATGCCGTTCAAAACCGTAATGCGTCGATAATATTCCGCTACGATGGCGCTCGATCCGTGTTTCTTATACTCTGTACAGAACTGATCCTTGTCCATGTTCCCGGTGGCCATATACATAGCCTCTATCCGTGCGTACTCTTCCGATGTAACCGTTTTGCCCGTCCGATCTTCAAATTCCTGCTGTGTCATAATTTCAGTTATTTAATTCTATTTGTATCATATCGAGAATGTTGCTGGTCACCATGCTATTGACCGCCAGAACTGCGCTACCGATACCGTTCTGTTGCATCCAGCGCTTCGCCCGGTTCATTGCGGTGACTTTGCTCGAACCATCCGGAATAAATGCATCCAGATCGTCGTAGTCGTTCGTCAGTAGTTGGAACCAATATCGTTTCATCGCCGGGTTATTTTACTTCATTGATGATCGGTCGCAGGGAGCAGCCGTAAGCTGTCACCAGAGCGTCGGACATGCGTTTCACGAAGGAAGCGGACGCTTCGAAAACAATCCCGGATTTCTCCGTATAGCAGAATGCAATACCCCGCGTAATCAGGTAAAAGCAGACTTTGTTCTTACTACTCTGTGTCTGCCACGTTTTCAGTTCCTCTTTCATATCCATGATTCAAAATTTTCACTACCTTTATAGCGCCTTAATATGTTAAGACGATGCAAATATAATACGCAAATGCGAATACTCAAAATAAAACGCAAATAATTTTCGCTTTTGCGAATAATTTTGGAACGATGAATATAAACGCCCGATTTGAAGAGATTATAAATTCCTTATATAAAGGAAATAAGCGAGCATTTGCGCAGAGCGTTGGCATATCGGCAACTGTCGTGGAAAATGTAGTTGGGACTCGAAAAGGAAAACCGTCATATGATGTTCTTGAAAAAGTATGCGCAAATGCGAACATATCCGCCGAATGGCTACTGACCGGCAAAGGTGAAATGCAGCGCGCAGAAGATCGACAGTTGGCCATTCCCGCCATCAAGGAGCAGTTCTCCCTCCGTACAGATCGCACGATTGGAATGCAGAGCGTCCCGCTGTATGAACTTGACGCCACCGCTGGACTGGTGGCCCTCTTCGATGGAACGACCCGGCAGGTTCCGGTCAGCCATTTGCAAATTCCCGACCTGCCGCCGTGTGACGGAGCATTATATGTTCGCGGAGACTCTATGTATCCGCTTCTGAAGAGTGGAGACATCGTATTATATAAGGAGATTCCCTATACTGCGAGCAGTATATTATGGGGCGAAATGTATCTACTGTCGTTCACGCTCGATGGCGAAAATTACATCACCATCAAGTACATACAAAGGGCAGACGACGACCGTTTCGTTCGGCTCGTCAGCCACAACCCACACCATTCCCCAAAAGAGATTCCAGCAGACTCGATCCGCGCGCTGGCATTAGTAAAGGCGAGTGTGAGGTTCAACACGATGGGATAAAAGTGTTCTCGCGCACTTTTTTCAAACAGCAAACAGCGGCAACTTGAACGGTTGCCGCTGTTTTTTAGACGATTATACAAAAATAAGCGATTGAAATTTGTAAAAAGTGTGTCATTAAGGGGGTACATATACCGCCATTTTCCTGCATTTTTGCACGGTTTTCGGTAGTTAAAGGTTAGTTTAGGTGCATCTCTTTTTCACGTTTTTGGCAGTCTTAATGGCTGTTTAACGTGGATATTTCGTTTTGAAACACGAAAAAACAGAGGCAGTTTTAACGGCCGTTTTTGTGGCCGTCTAAATCTCAGATCATAGAACATGACGCCGAAATGGCAGAACGACCTTGCTTTGTTTGGAGAGGGTTTGAACGGCCGTTTGAACGATAAAAATACGATACTCGACCGACGGCATGACGGCCTCACCTGTACACGCCTGCCAATGGTTGAAATCGCGGCACAAACGACCTTCGGCACAAATCCGACCGACGCTTGCAGACATCAAAAAGCCTCCGAAATTTGGCCGTTTCTGACCGTTTTCGGAGGCGATGTAACATCAGGGGTCGAACACTGCGTTCAAATTTCGTTCGAATGTAACACGAAAGTAATGTTGAAGTAACATTTGGTTTCGCGGCGCATCTGGGGGTATCGTGCTGCTAACCGTTTGATATATACCGGTTACCTATCTTTCTGTCGCTGCTCCTCTTTTATACATTTGGTTTTATCCCCCGTA
>CAOJSG010000013.1 GCA_948442615.1 uncultured Alistipes sp. | reverse complement strand
CCGCAACCTAACCGACACGGCACCCCGTCCGCCGTAACCCGGCCACGCTACACCGGATGTTCGCCTGCCGATCGGCGGGCGAACATCCGGTGTAGCGTTCCCAACGGGAAAAACCGTTTCGTCGAGCGTGCCGGCAAGGATGCGACATACGGCCGCACCGCCGTACACGACATAAGGCTCCGTTCGCATGCGCCGAGGCCAACCGCAAGCCGCGGCCGCCACTCGCAGCTCCCTCCGCCGACTATCGCACCCGCAACGTACGACCGATGCGCAGCGTCGTCGTAGACTTGATGCCGTTCATGCGGCAGATATTGGTCACGGTCGTGCCGTATTTGCGGGCGATGGCTCCCAGCGTATCGCCCGAACGGATCTTGTGATAGCGCATGGCAGCCTTCTCGGCGGCCTCCTTCTTGTCCTGCTCCTCGTTGGCGATCTCGTCCTCGAAATCCTGACCGGCCTTGGAATAAATGCTGAAGAACGACTTCTTGAGCAGGAATACCTCACGGCACAGAATACCCTTTTCGAAGTCGATCAACCGTTCGGGATCGAACGACTGGCCGTAATAGCGGGTCTCGAAATGCAGGTGCGGCCCCGTACTGCGCCCGGTCGAACCGCCCAGTCCGATGATCTGGCCCGCCTCGACCCACTGTTCGGGTTCGACCAACCGCTCGGAAAGGTGGCCGTAATAGGTCTCGAGACCGTTGTCGTGCCGGATGATGACCAGATTGCCGTAGCCGCCCCGGTTGTACTCGGAGATGCGCACCCGGCCGCTGAAGGTCGCGTAGATCGGATCGCCCGTGCGCAGCGGCAGGTCGATGCCCTGATGCTGACGGCGGCGGCGCGGACCGTATTTCCCATGCGGATGGGCCTTGCCCACATAGGGGCAGTGGAACGTCGCGGTCGAATCGATCAGATCGATCAACACCGACGACGGCATGCTCGACATGTCGACCTCGCGATAGGGGAACAGCGTCTTGGTATCCCAGTATTTCTCGAAAATCGTGCTGTCCTTCACGGCGGCCCGGTTGCGGACGTACTTCCACGAGTTGTTGCCGTAGAGGATCACCTGCACACCCTCGTTGTCCGTCGAAAGCGTATCGATGACCGTCAGCCCGTTGGAGTCGAAGGTCGATCCGATCGACTTGCGCTGCAGCCGCACCTTGAGCGCCGCGACCGAATCCGCCGCGGCCTGTTCGGGATCGACCGGAACTGCCGGCTCCGACGCAGCGCATGCGGTCTCGGCCTGCGCATCCGGTGCGGACATGCACAGCAACCGTTGCAGCGAATCGATGGCGGCAGCCTGCCGCGCCGTCAGATTGCGAAGCGAATCGGTCATGGCGGCCTGTCGGAATTCGAGTTTGATCTTGTTGTTTTTGGGGGCGCGGGCAGCGGCTTCGCCGGCCGTCGCGCAGGCCGCCAGTGCGGCCGTGCATATCAGTGTCGAGGTTTTCATAGTCGTTATGTTGCATTTTCGCGGCGCCCATTCACGGAACGACGCAGAGCCGCCATCGGTCGGCAAGGCTCACGGAAAGGGGATCGTCCGACGCCCGCTACTCCTTGCGCAGCAGCTTCGCAGCGGCATCCAGCGCCCGATAGAACTCCTCGCCGAAGCGGCGGACGATCGGCTCGCGCAGAGCCGCGTAGACCGGAATGCCCAATCGGCGCCCCTTCTCGCAAGCCGGGCGGCAGACCGACCAGCGATGGTAGTTCAGCCCGACCGTACCGTTCGAAAAGTTCATGAGCCGAATGGGGTAGAGGTGGCAGGAGATCGGTTTGCGGAAAGCGGTTCTGCCCCCGAGCCAGGCCTTTTCGATCGCGCAGAGCGTGACGCCGTTCTCCGTATAGGCATAGGCGCACTCCGCATCGTCGACCAGCGGCGTGGTCAGGTCGCCGTCCTCATCCACCACCATGAATCCCTGCCGTTCGACCGCAGCGATGCCCGCCGGGGTCATATAGGGTTCGTAGGCCGCATATTCGCGTTCGAGCACCTCCACCTCGTCCGCTTCGAGCGGCGCTCCGGCATTGCCTTCCACGCAACAGATGCCCTTGCAGCGGGCGATGTCGCAGGCGAAACATTCGCGCAGCAGGTCCGCGCTCACGATCTTATCGTCGATTTCGATCATAATCAGGGATTATAGAGGTCTTTGTAACGGAACTCCAGGATCTGCCGCACCATGCGGGCCAGCTCGCCGGCCTCGCGGTGCGCCGGATCGAGGCGCAGCACGCGGTTGAAGTCGTTGAGCGCTTCGCCCCATTCGCTGCGGCGGTAGCGGATTCTGCCGCGCTCCATGAGCAGCTCCCGATTCTCAGGCTCCCGTCCGATGCGTTCGGAGAGCGCCTCCAGATAGGCCTCGGGACGCCACAATCCGTGGCTGCGGATATATTTCAGCACATCGGGATGCACCAGCTCCGACACATCCTCGCCGCGGCCGAGCATCGTACGCACGGTCGTGGCCGAGACATCGAGCAGCGGGGCGTCCTCCAGCACCTCGATCCGGTCAGCGAACCGCTCGACCCGCTCCCCGCGCCGGGGGTAGACGTAGATCGGATAGCCGTCCAGAATCGCGCGATACTCCTTCCAGCGGTCGAGCCGCTCGATCTGGTCGCCGCCCATCAGGATCGAAAAGCGCATCTGCGTGCCGTAGTTCGCCGTCAGATAGCGCAGCGTATCGATCGTATACGAGGGTTTCGGCAGCAGGAACTCCACGACCGAAGGCCGGATCCGCTCCGGATATTTCGAGGCCGCGCAGGCGATTTCGGCCATCTCGAACCGCGACAGCTCGGGTGCCAGCCCCTCCGCCGCCTTCAGCGGATTCTGCGGCGAGACGACCAGCACCGCCTCGTCGCACAGCCCGCGCTCCACGACATACTCCGCCAGGGCGACATGCCCCCGGTGCACGGGGTTGAACGACCCGAAATAGAGCATCACCCGCTTCATGGATCAGCCGATCAGGAAGTTATCGACGATCCGCGTCACGTCGCGCACGGCGTCGTCCAACACGTCGTTGACGACCACATGATCGAATTCGGGCGCTTTCGTGAGTTCGAACTCCGCCTTGGCCACGCGCCGTTCGATCACCTCGGCGCTGTCCGTGCCGCGACCGACCAGCCGGCGCCGCAGCTCCCCGACCGAAGGGGGCATGATGAAGACCGAACAGGCGTCGCCGCCGAAAATCCGCTTGAGGTTGATCCCCCCGATCACGTCGACGTCGAAAACGATCACGTTGCCCTTCGCCCAGATGCGCTCGACCTCGCTGCGCAGCGTTCCGTAGCAGGTGCCGCTGTAGACCTCCTCCCACTCGACGAAACGGCCGTCGGCCACGGCCTGCGCGAACTCCTCCTGCGAGAGGAAATAGTAGTCCTTGCCGTGCTGTTCGCAGCCGCGCGGTGCGCGGCTCGTCGCCGAGACGGAAAATTCGAATTGCGGAAAGCGATTCAGCAGCTCGCGGACGATCGTGGTCTTGCCCGATCCGCTCGGAGCGGAAAATATGACGACTTTACCCATGGCGGTATTTGGTTGGAAAACCGCGCCGAACCGGACGCCGGGCCGGAAGCGGGGGAGTCCCGCCACCCGGCGACGGCCGGAAACGCGGATTTACAAAATATTAAGTACCTGTTCCTTGATCTTCTCCAGCTCGTCCTTCATTTTGACCACGAGAATCTGGATGTTCGACTCGTTGGCCTTGGAGCCCATCGTGTTGATCTCGCGCCCCATCTCCTGCGCGATGAAGCCCAGCTTGCGACCGACGCCCTCCTCCTCGGCCGCCACCTCGCGGAAATAGTTGCAATGGTTCGCGAGGCGCACCTTCTCCTCGGTGATGTCCAGCTTTTCGAGATAGAAGATCATCTCCTGCTCCAGCCGGTTGCGGTCGACCTCCAGATTCAGCTGCGCAAGGTGGTCGAGAATGCGGGCGCGGATCGTCTCCGTGCGAGCCTTTTCATAAGGTATGACCTCGGCCTTGTAGCCCTCGATCTTCTCCACGCGGTGCAGCAGGTCGGCGATCAGAATGGCCCCCTCCTGCACGCGGAACGCATCCAGCTGTGCGACAGCCTCCTCGACCGCCGTCAGCAGCGCCTGCCGCTCTTCGTCGGAGACGCTCTCCGATTCGGCCGCCACCACGTCGGGCAGACGCATGACGGCGGCGAGCATCGCGTCGTAGCCGGCGTCGATGCCGGCATAGACGAGCGCGTCGTTCATCTGCCGGATATATTCGCGGAACGCCTCCCGGTCGATACGGGCCGAGGTCTGCGTGCTCAGGCTCTCCACCGTCACGAACAGATCCACCTTGCCGCGCTGCATCCTGCGGGCGACGATGTTGCGGATTTCGTATTCCGACTGGCGGTAAACGGGAGGGACCTTCACATTGAGATCCAGCTGCTTGGAGTTCAGCGAACGGATTTCGACCGTGATTTTCCGATTGCGGACGGTGGCTTCGCTCTTGCCGAAGCCGGTCATCGATTTTATCATGGAGCGCTCTGAAAAATTTCGACAAAAATACAAAAAACAATTCAAAAAGGCCAGCAAAAATCTCCGGGAAAAAATTATTGCCCCGAATGTTGGATTCTCCGGAATATTTTGCCTACATTTGTGTTAGGAAATTAACAGTGCGGCCCGGCGAAGCTCTGCCGCACCGCCGTCCCGGCCGAAACAGGACGAACCGAAACGGAAGGACTCCTTCCCGCGGCCGGAACACATGGGTTAAAAAGGTTAAATTTACATAATGGGAAAATCATGAAAAAGCACAACTTCAACGCCGGCCCCTCCATTCTGCCGCAGGAGGTGATCGAAAATGCCGCCAAGGCGATTCTCGACTTCAACGGTTCGGGCCTTTCGCTGCTCTCCATTTCGCACCGTACGAAGGATTTCGACGACGTGATGGCCGAGGCCGACGCCCTGTTCCGTGAAATTCTCGCAATCCCCGACAACTACAAGATCTTCTATATCGGCGGCGGCGCGAGCACCTTCTTCTATGAGGTGGCCGCGAACTTCCTGGGCAGGAAAGCCGGCTACGTGAATACGGGCGTCTGGTCGAAAAAGGCGATCAAGGAGGCCAAGCGCTTCGGCGAGGTCGAGGTGCTGGCATCGTCCGAAGACCGGAACTTCACCTATATTCCCAAAGGCTTCGCCGTCCCGGCCGACCTCGACTACCTCCACATCACGACCAACAACACGATCTACGGCACGGAGTACAAGGAGGACCTCGATTCGCCCGTGCCCCTGATCGCCGACATGTCGTCGGACATCCTGAGCCGCCGGGTCGACGTATCAAAATACGCCATGATCTACGGCGGTGCGCAGAAGAACCTGGCGCCCGCAGGCGTGGCGTTCGCCATCGTCCGCGAGGATATGCTCGACCGCATCGTGCGCGATCTGCCCACGATGGTATCGTTCCGCACCCACGCGGAGAACAACTCGATGTTCAACACGCCGCCCGTGTTCCCGATCTACGTCCTGAAGGAGACGCTCAAATGGCTCAAGTCGATCGGCGGAATCGACGAAATCCACCGCCGCAACGTCGAAAAGGCCGCGCTGCTCTACGACGAGATCGACCGCAACCCGCTCTTCAGAGGCACGGTCGAGAAGGAGGACCGTTCGATCATGAACATCTGCTTCGTGATGAACGAGGGCTACGAAGAGCTGGCGCCCGAGTTCCTCGAGTTCGCCAAAGGCAAAGGCATGGTCGGCATCAAGGGCCACCGTCTGGTGGGCGGCTTCCGCGCCTCGTGCTACAACGCACTGCCCAAGGAGAGCGTCGAGGCGCTGGTGGCCTGCATGCGCGAATTCGAAAAGATGCACGTGAAATAGTCGCGCGGAGTGGCCTATCAAATCAAGGTTCCGGCCGCCTACAGCGCCCTGACGGGCGACGTAGCGGCATGGGAGGAGCATAGAATCGTCGAACTGACTACAATATTGGAAAAGATGAAAATACTGGTAGCTACCGAAAAACCGTTTGCGAAGAAAGCGGTCGACGGAATCCGCGGAATCGTGGAGGCGGCGGGGTACGAACTCGCCCTGCTCGAAAAATATACCGACAAGACGGAGTTGCTGAACGCCGTCGCCGAGGCCGATGCGCTGATCGTGCGCAGCGACAAGGTGACGGCCGAAGTGATCGCAGCGGCCCCGAACCTCAGGATCGTCGTGCGTGCCGGCGCCGGATACGACAACGTCGACCTGGCGGCCGCCACGGCGCGCGGCATCGTGGTGATGAACACCCCCGGGCAGAACTCCAACGCCGTGGCCGAGCTGGCCGTGGCGATGATGATCTACATGGCCCGCAACCGGTTCACGCCCGGCACGGGATCGGAGATCCAGGGCAAGACGCTCGGCATCCACGCCTACGGCAACGTCGGCCGGCTGGTCGGCCGCAAGGGCAAGGCGCTCGGCATGGAGGTGATCGCCTACGACCCGTTCATCGCCGATCCGGCCGTGTTCGAGGCCGACGGCGTGCGCAAGGCTGAATCGGTCGAGGAGCTCTACGCCGCATCGGATTTCCTTTCGCTGCACATCCCCGCCACGGAGCAGACCAAGGGATCGATCGGCTACGAAAAGCTGATGTCCATGCCCAAAGGCGCCACGCTCGTCAACACCGCCCGCAAGGAGGTGATCGACGAGGCCGGGCTGCTCCGTGCGCTCACGGAACGCGAAGACCTGAAATACGCGACGGACATCGCGGCGGGCATCCAGCCCGAGCTGGACGAAAAGTTCGGCAAGCGCGTTTTCGCCACGGCGAAGAAGATGGGCGCCGAGACGGCCGAAGCGAACATCAACGCAGGGCTGGCCGCAGCGAAACAGATCGTCGATTACCTGAAAAACGGCAACACCCGGTTCCAGGTGAACAGATAGACCGAGCGAAGAACCCCGCCCCGGCGGCTGTCCGACAGCCGGCCTGCCCGGACGGAACACCCGCCGCGGTCCTACGCCGGAAACCGGCAGGAGAGGAATAGCCGCCGCGGAACGGAATTTGCGGACCGGAATGCGGTCCGTCGGACCACCGAATACAACCCGCACGCAGAAAGCGGATCGCTGTGCGCGACTCGCTTTTTGCCGCTTACAACCTAAAACGACTATGGTACGAATCAAACCCTTCCGCGGCATCCGGCCGCCCCAGGCCTATGCGGCCGAGGTCGCCTCGCGGCCCTACGACGTGCTGAACTCCGCCGAGGCGAAGGCCGAAGCGACGGAACGCTCGCTGCTCCACATCATCAAACCCGAGATCGACTTCGATCCGATCGCCGACGAACACGCGCAGGAGGTCTACGACAAAGCCGTCGAGAATTTCAGGATCTGGCGCGAAAAGGGCTGGCTACAGCAGGACGAGGAGGAGCACTACTACATCTACGCCCAAACGATGGAGGGTCGCACGCAGTACGGCCTGGCCATGTGCTGCCATTTCGAGGACTATCTCTCGGGAGCGATCAAAAAGCACGAGCTGACGCGTCCCGACAAAGAGGAGGACCGCATGAAACACGTGCGCAACCAGCAGGCCAACATCGAACCCGTATTCTTCGCCTATCCCGACAATGCGGAGATCGACGCGCTGGTCGCCGGGGTCGTCGAGCACAACGCCCCGGACTACGACTTCACGACCGAGGACGGCTTCGGGCACCGGCTGTGGGTTATCCGCGACAAACGGACCAACGACCGCATCACGGAGCTGTTCGCCGGCATCCCGGCCCTCTACGTAGCCGACGGACACCACCGCACGGCCGCCGCCGCGCGCGTCGGCGCCGAGTGCCGCGACCGGAATCCGCACCACACGGGCGAAGAAGAGTACTGCTATTTCCTGGCCGTGACCTTCCCGGCCGGACAGCTGCGCATCATCGACTACAACCGGGTAGTGCGCGATCTGAACGGCCTGACGCCCGGGCAGCTGCTCGAAAAACTCGGCGAGAGCTTCACGGTGGAGGACAAAGGAACGGAAGAGTACCGCCCCGCAGCGCTGCACAACTTCGCGATGTATCTCGACGGACACTGGTACAGCCTTACGGCCAAACCGGGCACCTACGACGACAGCGACCCGATCGGCGTGCTGGACGTGACGGTGCTTTCGGATCTGGTTCTGAACAGGATTCTGGGAATCGGCGACCTGCGCACCTCGAAACGGATCGACTTCGTGGGCGGAATCCGCGGACTGGGCGAGCTGAAACGCCGCGTGGACAGCGGCGAGATGAAGGCGGCGTTCGCGCTCTATCCCGTATCGATGAAACAGCTGATCGACATCGCCGACACGGGCAACATCATGCCGCCCAAGACCACGTGGTTCGAGCCGAAACTGCGCTCGGGCGTGGTGATCCACTCGTTCGAAAAATAGCGCCGCAGCCGAGGCATTCCGCCGCGAAAGCCCCGGACGCCCCGCAACGAAACCGCCCCCGCCGGAGACACATCCGGGCGGGGGCGGATCCGTTACGGACGCTCCGCCGACGCTATGCCCCGCAACCGGCCTGTCCGGAATAGTCCCGCTCCCCGAAAATGAGCGATCCGATGCGCACCATCGTAGCCCCCTGGGCGAGCGCCAGCCGATAGTCGTGCGACATGCCCATCGAAAGCGTATCGAACCGGGCGCCGAAATGAGGCCGCAGCAGCTCGAAGCAGCGCCGCAGTTCGGCGAAATCGCGCGCTACGATCCCGGCGTCGTCGGTATGGGTGGCGATGCCCATGACGCCCCGCACGCAGACGTTCGGCATCAGCGCGAAGGGCGCCGAACGCAGATAGTCCATCAGTCCGCCGATGTCCCAGCCCGACTTGGTCTCCTCGTCGGCCACGCGGATCTCGAGCAGGATGTCGATCGTACGCCCGCATTTGGAGGCTTCGCGCTGGATCGTCTCGGCCAGCCGGGCGCTGTCGACCGAATGGATCAGCCGCACGAACGGGGCGATGTACTTCACCTTGTTGGTCTGCAAATGGCCGATCATGTGCCACTCGATATCGCGGGGCAGCGCCTCGTACTTGGCGAGCAGCTCCTGCGGCCGGCTCTCGCCGAAAATCCGCTGGCCCACCTCGTACGCCTCGCGGATCGCCTCGACCGGATGCGTTTTCGACACGGCCACCAGCACGGTCCCCTCGGGCAGGCAGTTTTTCACACAAGCTAACTGACGAGCTACAGACATAGGTCACGAAATTTGAAAACGCCGGCAATCAATCATGCGGTCCGCGCGAGGCACCCCGCGCGCAATTCCGGAATCCGCCGGCCGAGGATTCACACGGGGGCAAAATTACGCAAAAATCGGACAACATGTAAACGCTACCCGCGAAAATCCGCCGTACGGACCGCCTCCCGCGCACCGCACGCCGCCCCGTACGGCGGGCAGGCGCATCCGGCCGGCGCGGGCCGGGTTTGGCATTTCGCGATTTGTTTCGTACATTTGTAAGGACAATCTCAAAAGCGAAATATGAAAAGACTGCATCTGATCCTCGCTGCGACGGCGCTGTTCCTCTACGGCACCGGATCGGCCTGTACCAACTTCATCGTCACCCGCGGAGCCTCGACCGACGGTTCGGTCATGGTCTCCTACGCCGCCGATTCGCACCAGCTCTACGGCGCACTCTACCACACGCCCGCCGGGAAATACCGCTCCGGCACGATGCTGCCCGTCTGCGAATGGGACACGGGCCGCTATCTGGGCGACATCCCGCAGGTGCAGCGTACCTATTCGACCGTAGGCAACATGAACGAGCACTCGCTCATCATCGGCGAGACGACCTACGGCGGACGCTCCGAGCTGGAGGACCCGACGGGCCGCATGGACTACGGATCGCTGATCTACATCACGCTCCAGCGCGCCCGCACGGCCCGCGAGGCGATCGACACGATCGTCGAACTGGCCGACACCTACGGCTACGCGTCGAGCGGCGAGTCGTTCTCGATCGCCGACCGCGACGAGGCGTGGATCATGGAGTTGATCGGCAAAGGCTTCGAGGACGACGGCACGGGCGCCAACGCTCGCAGGGGCATCGTCTGGGTCGCACGGCGCATTCCCGACGGCTACGTCTGCGCGCACGCCAACCAGGCCCGCATCACGACCTTCCCGCTCGACGACCCCGAGAACTGCCGCTATGCGCCGGACGTCGTTTCGTTCGCCCGCAAGATGGGCTATTTCGACGGGGCTGACCAGGAGTTCAGCTTCGCCGACGCCTATGCGCCGCTCGACTTCGGGGCGATGCGCGGCTGCGAGGCCCGCGTGTGGGCCTTCTTCCGCACCGTGGCCGACGACATGGACCGCTACTGCGACTACGCAATGGGGCACAACCCCTCCAATCGGATGCCCCTGTGGGTGAAACCCCGCGCCAAGGTATCGCCCAAGACCGTCTTCGACTGCATGCGCGACCATTACGAGGGAACGCCCATGGACATGACCCGCGACCTGGGGGCCGGCGGGCACAACTGCCCCTACCGCTGGCGGCCGATGGAGTTCGAGGTCGACGGCGTGAAATACGTCAACGAGCGGGCCACGGCCACGCAGCAGACCGGATTCTGGTTCGTGGCGCAGGCCCGGCCCCACGTACCGGCCGACATGGGCATCCTGTGGTTCGGCGTGGACGACGCGGCCACCTCGTGCCTCACGCCGATCTACTGCTCGACGACCGAAGTGCCCGAATCCCTGCGCGAAGGCAACGGTTCGATGCTTGCCTATTCGCCCACGTCGGCCTTCTGGCTCTTCAACCGGATTACGAACTTCGCCTACATGCGCTACGACCTGATCGCCGCCGACATCCGCAAAGTCACGGACGACTGGGAAACGGCCAAGCTCGATGAGGTGAGACAGATCGACGCAGTCATGTTCGATGCTCCGGCCAAACGCCGCAAGGCGCTGACCCGCTATTCGACGGAACAGGCGCAGCGCCTGTTCGACCGCTGGTCGCTGCTCGACAAATACCTGTTGCTGAAGTATATGGACGGCAACGTGAAGAGCGAGCACGGCGACGTGCTCGATTACCTGGCCTGCAACGGAGCCTCTTCGCATTTCGTCGACAACGGCAACGGACGCGACATTCCGGACAAGATCCAATGGCCGGGCTACAACGAAAAATGGAAGCGCGCCGTGGCTGCCGACAACGGCGAAACACTGCGGGTGATCGAGTAACCGAATAGTACGACGAAAATACGCTCTTTGAAAAGCCGCCGTCGAACGAGCCGAATCCATCTAAAACGACCTCTTCGGAGCGGAGTCCCGAAAATAATTCGGGATTCCGCTCCGAAGAGCGCTCGAAAACCAATTGCGCCCAATAGCTGCCGCATCGAACTCGCACCCAAACATTCTGAAGATTCCGCCAACATCCATGCGACGAAAAGTATTCATTAGTTATCGGGCCGCATACGAAACCTATGCCGCCTGGATCCAACGGGAACTGGCCAATAAAAATATCAACGCCTTCATCTATCAACATTACGACGATGAAATCGATTCGGAGCACATCACCATCGAGAAATTCATCTATCCGGAGATTGAGCGAAGCGAGGCAGTCATTATCGTCTTGGCCGGAAATACGCTGGATAAATGTATCGAACCGGATGATTGGGTGCGACTCGAAATCGAGAAAGCCGTAGAACTCGGTAAAAAGATCATTCCGGTTTGCATCTCGGGGTTCAGCTATCCGACAGAATATCCCGACTCCCTATACTTTCTTTCCAAGCTACGGGCCGTCAAATGGAACACGCTCCATCCGGAGCAGTCGATCGCCAATATCCTGAGGCTGCTTCCCCCGCGTACGTTTTCGGAGCGGCTCCGAAGCTCCGTGCAAAAGTCGTCCGCTGCGATCGGAACGCTGCGCCGGAGCGTAGGTTCGGCGATCGCAAGAACCTGCCGATTCGCCAAAACGCGTATTTTCGAGAATCCGGTCGTGCGCAAACGGATGAAACGGTTGGTTTTCCGCCCGTTGGCCGTATTGACCGTACTTTTTCTATCGCTTTTCGTCTTTCCGGTATTCGTAATCGGACCGACCGACTGGGCCTCATCGGGACTGAGAAACCAACTGGCAGACTGTTACGAATGGAAAATTCTGGTCAAACGCGATCGAGACAAAGCCTATTCCTATTTCCTGAAATCCGTCGAAGCCGACTCCAACGCCTATGCCATGGCCTGGGTAGCACGGTATCTTACGGACTGCATGCCGAACGGCGAACGATATTACGGTCCGGAAGGCAACTACCGAATCACTTATTTTAAAAAAGACGGCACCGAGGACTCCACGCAAATCGTACGGAACGAAGCCGCATTCGAACACATACGCGACTCGCTGTACGGCGTCATCCGGCATCTTTTCATCCGTGCGGGCGAAAAAGGGTATGCTTCGGCATATTACGATCTGGCCCAATTTCTGCAAAACAAAAGCGAATATCTGGGGTTGTCCGACAGTCTTGCGTATGCCGAAGCGACGCATTATCGGTTCGATTTTCCGAACGAATATTCTGCTTACGACTACAAGGGATTGTGGGAAAACGTCGTGTACCGCATCGAATTTCAAGTCGACGAGCGGAGATCTAAAAGCAATAATATAGGCTATGAGGAAACAAAACGCGAATTCGAAAGGCATAAGGACCCACGCTATTTATGGGAGTATATCGAACACGCCCGACTAAACAAATCAACAACAAAGCCATTTGCCGATAGTTATGTAAATCTTTCAGAATACTACCTGGCGCATCCCGAAAAAGTGGATTCGGTTACGTTAGCGAGAATGATCCGGCACGTACCGCAGCTGAAAAAAACTTTGATAAAGGTAAAAAAACTGTCGGCAACCAACATATTCAATATATCTGGATATGCCGATTTGCTTTTCGATCACGAGGCTTACGATGCGGCCGATGAACTATACAAAGCAGGAATCACATACGATACAATATATACCGTTGACAATATAAAAAGATATGGTCCACATCCGTATCACTTATTAGGTCATGCCCGAATCGCCCTTTTGCGCGGGAACAAAAAAGAGGCACGGGAGCCGTTATGTCAACTCGTGAATACCGCCATCAATCCGATAACCACAATACCTCGCGAAGCCGCCCATCATCTGCTGGCGAATTACGAACTGAACGATTCGCTGAAAGCAGCCTATCGGAAATTGGCTTTTCCTACAGAATATTACAACACAACTGGGCACCATAATTCAACAGAGGTCTCCACCTATTTGCAAAAACAGTACGACAACTATTATTCCGATCTGTTGCAGGCCTCAATCGAGAATAAAAATTTAAGCTATTTTGGAGAACTATCAACTTGTTTCTCTCCGGATGACAGTTATGATAGCAATCGAAACAAAAGCTGGAAATACCCGCGCGACTCAGTTAATTTTAGGTTGTTGCGTCAGCTAAGAAAGATAGCATGGCAAGAGAGTAATAAGTGGAAGTGTCTCAGAATCGACACCATGATCAGCCGACATATCGTCCCCGCATGGCACCACGGACTCAGTTTCGAACTGGACTACTTCCGGGGCTCGCGCGATACCATCGGCGGATTGAACAACGACCTGGCTTACGACCGAAAACGAGACATGCTCGTGCCAGGATGGAATTTCAAAGGTCATGCAGTCAACTCGTTGTATATCCACTATATACTGACCGACCAAATCACACAATTCACTGAACTGCTCGAGGAGGATTTTCCAAGGATGTCCGGATTATTAGATGCGAACAAAATGTCGCTCCCCTGCTTCGCCTATTACTACCGGTGGGCCGTAGAGCACGACAGTGAAATCCTGCTCCGATGGCTGGAAAAAAAGGAAAAATATAACTTCGAAAACCGTGCATGGATCTTGCATAATTACACGGATAAGGCCGAGCAGGAGTTTTTGGCCGAGATCGAAATGACTTACGGACTGCAATAAATACCGTTTACCTATGAAATACGACATCATCATCATCGGCAGCGGACCGGGCGGCTACGTGGCCGCCATCCGGGCCGCGCAACTCGGAAAGCGCGTCGCGCTCGTCGAACGGGCCGAGCCGGGAGGCGTATGCCTCAACTGGGGCTGCATCCCGACCAAGGCTTTGCTCAAAAGCGCCCAGGTTTACGGCTACTGCAAGGCGGCGGCCGGCTACGGAATCGAACTCGCGGGCGAGGTGCGCCCCGACCTCGCGAAGATCGTGGCTCGCTCGCGCACCGTAGCGGAAACCATGTCGAAAGGCGTGCAGTTCCTGCTGAAAAAGAACGGCATAGAGCTGATCGGCGGCTTCGGGCGGCTGACGGCTCCGGGCCGGGTGGAGGTCGATGGCACCGCCTACGAGGCCGACCACGTCATCCTCGCCACGGGGGCGCGGCCGCGCGAACTGCCCTTCGTCCCGATCGACGGCGAGCGCGTCATCACCTCGCGGCAGGCCCTGACTCTCACGCGGCTGCCCGAGACGATGATAGTCATCGGATCGGGGGCCATCGGCAGCGAATTCGCCGGATTCTACGCCACGCTCGGCACGAAGGTGACCCTGGTCGAATACCAGCCCCGGCTCATGCCGCTCGAAGACGAGGAGGTGTCGAAATACATGGAGCGGTCGTTCCGCAAACTGCGGGCCGCAGTGCTGACCTCGACGGCCGTCAAGGCCGTGCGGGTCGATGCGGAAGGGCGCTGCGAGGTCGACATCGAAGGCCGGAAGGGAGCCGAGACCTTGACGGCGGAGGTCGTGCTGGCCGCCGCGGGCATCAAGTCGAACATCGAAGGCATCGGCCTCGAGGAGCTGGGCGTCGCAGTCGAGCGGGACAAAATCCGGGTCGACGAATTTTACCGCACCAGCGTGCCGGGCGTCTACGCCATCGGCGACATCGTGCCGGGTCCGGCGCTGGCGCACGTGGCTTCGGCCGAAGCCGTCTGCTGCGTGGAGGCGATCTGCGGTCTCGATCCGCAGCCGGTGGACTACACGACGATCCCGTCGTGCGTCTACACTACGCCCGAAGTGGCCTCGGTGGGTCTGACCGAGGAGCAGGCGCGCGAACGGGGGATCGACAGCAAGGTGGGGCGCTTCCCCTTCACGGCTTCGGGCAAGGCGACGGCCGCAGGCGACCGCGACGGCTTCGTGAAGCTGATTTTCGACGAAGAGGAGCGGCTGATCGGCGCGCACCTCGTGGGCGGCAGCGTGACGGAGATGATCGCCGAGCCGACGCTGGCCCGGGCATTGGGCGTCACGGCCCACCGCATCGCCCGCACCGTCCATGCGCATCCCACGATGAACGAAGGGATGGCCGAAGCGGCGGAAGCAGCGCTCGGAGCGGCCATCCATCTGTAGACGAACGTATCACGAAGAACGCGCATCTCCCGATCCGGGAGATGCGCGTTCCGTTTGCGGATTTCCGCCGGCCCCGGGGCCTCCGGCCGGACTAACGAAAAAAGAGACAGACAAGAGGAAAAGGACACGCAAGAAGAGGAGAGCAGGAAAAAAACCGGGCCCCAAAAAAGCGGCTGGCCGCGGTCGAAGAATCCCTCTCTAACGGACCCGGTAAACAGGGCGGAACATGTCGGCAGGGTAGACCACGTCGCTCAGGAAAAGCCCCTGGGCCGGCGCACCGGCGCTCGAACGCGACAAATCGCGGGCCGCGACGATCTCACGGAACTGCCCGGGCGTATAGCGCCCCCGGCCGACATCGACCAGCGTCCCGACGATCGAACGCACCATGTTGCGCAGAAACCGGTCGGCACGGATCGTGAAACGGAGCACCCCTTCGTCGTCCATCGTCCAGTCCGCGCGCCGAATGCGGCAGATGTTGGTCTTGTTGTTCGAATTGAGTTTGGCGAAGGAGGTGAAATCGTCGAACGCCGGGAGCCACGCGGCCGCCTCGTTCATCCGGTCGATGTCGAGCGGCACGTAATACTGCCACGTCAGGTGGCGCGTAAAAGGATTCTTACGCAGTTCGATGAAGTAGCGGTACTCCCGCTCGCATGCGCCGAAACGGGCGTGCGCATCCCCGGCGACGGGTGTCAGACCCAGCACGCCCACATCGCCCGGCAGCAGGAAATTGAGCTTGCGGACCGTCTGCGCAGGATCGGCGACGGGAACCGCCGTATCGAAATGCGCTACGTAGTAGGAGGCATTGACCCCCGTATCGGTGCGGCCCGCTCCGGTCAGGGCGACCGGCTCGCGCAGGAGCGTGGCGAGCGCCCGTTCGAGCGTCTGCTGCACCGACGGCTGGTCGGGCTGCCGCTGCCAGCCGCAGTAGGCCGCCCCGAGGTATCGCAATTCCATGAAATAACGCATGGCGCAAAGGTAATAAAATTCGGTCGGGCACCGTTCTGTCTCCGGAATTTTTTCCCGGACGCAGCCGGATCGCCCGCAGCCGGATCGCGCCGCGGCGGCACAAACGCACGGCGGTGCGAACCGACCCGGCGATAATCCGTCCGCGAACGCACGAAACGCAGCCCGCAATTTTTTATTTCGGCAGTGAATGCGTATCTTTGCACGAATCGGAAAGTCGAAACCATGAGAGCAGCCATCATCGGATACGGAAGGATGGGCCGCGAAATCGAGCGGATCCTCCTCGAGCGCGGCCACGAAACGGGACTCATCGTCGATGCGGACAACGCCGCCGACCTCGACGCCCGCCACCTGCAAGGCATCGACGTGGCGCTGGAGTTCACCACTCCGGCCACCGCGTATGGCAACCTGCGCACGTGCATCGAAAACCGGACGCCCGTGGTGAGCGGCACGACGGGGTGGGTCGACCGCCTCGGCGAGCTGCAGGCGCTCTGCCGCGAGCGGGGCGGCGCGCTCTTCTACGCCTCGAACTACTGCCTGGGCGTCAATCTCATGTTCCGCATCAACCGCCGGCTGGCCGCGCTCGTCGACCGGGTGGGCGGCTACCGGGCGGGCATCGAGGAGATCCACCATACGCGCAAACTGGACGCGCCGAGCGGCACGGCCATCACGCTGGCCGAGGGAATTCTCGCCGAGACGCCCTCGCTGTCCGGCTGGGCGAACTACGCGCCCGGAATCGGGCGGGCCGCACACCGCACCGAGACACCGGAAGCCGCAGCCGACACGCTGGTGATCCGTTCGGTGCGCGAGGGCGACGTCCCCGGCATCCACACCGTCACCTACGAATCGGAGGACGACATGCTGCAGCTGCGCCACACCATCAAGAACCGCCGCACGCTGGCGCTGGGCGCCGTGATCGCCGCCGAATTCCTGTGCGGCAGACGCGGCGTCTACTCGATGGACGATCTGCTGCGCACGGTCGAATGACCGTTACGGAAGGTCCGCTCCGCCGACGGCACGAAACGAAACAGAAACCTAAATCAGCGACACGACGCAATGGATAAAGTCAAAGCATTCTTCCGCAACAAATGGGTGGGATTCACCCTCGCGGCCCTGTTGTACACGTTATGGTTCGTCGTATGGACGGGCAACCTCTGGCTGCTGCTGGGCCTGCCGGTCATCTACGACCTCTACGTCTCGCGGCTGTTCTACCGCTACGTGTGGCACCGCAACGCCGCACTCTGCGAGCGGAGCAAAGCGTACAAAACCGTCTACGAATGGGTCAATGCGATCGTCTTCGCCACGGTGGTCGCCTCGCTGGTGCACATCTTCATCTTCCAGATGTACGTGATCCCCACCTCGTCGATGGAGGGTTCGCTGCTCGTGGGCGACTACCTCTACGTCAGCAAGGTGACCTACGGACCGCAGATGCCCAACACGCCGCTCTCGTTCCCGTTCGTACACCACACGATGCCCTTCTCGCAGACCCGCAAGTCGTTCTCGGAAGCGGTCAAATGGCCCTACCACCGGCTGAAGGGGCTGCGCAAGATACGGCGCAACGACGTGGTGGTGTTCAACTTCCCGGCAGGCGACACGGTGCTGCTCGAGAACCAGGCCGTCACCTATTACGACGTGCTGCGCGGCTATCAGCAAGCCTACGGCGATGCGGAAGGACGCCGGAAACTCTTCGAGGAGTATACCGTCATCGCACGGCCCGTCGACAAGCGCGAGAACTACATCAAACGCTGCGTGGCCCTGCCGGGCGACACGCTGGCGATCGTCGACCGCCGGGTCATGGTCAACGGCGAGCCGCAGGAGCCGATTCCGGGCATCCAGCACCGCTATATCGTACAGACCTCGTCGCCGCTCTCGCAATACGCCATCGACAAGCTCGGCATCTCGGAATACGGCGGCAACGGCGCCGCCTACGAAATGTTCATCACCGAGCAGACCGCCGAAAAGCTCGAAGCGCTCGACAACGTCATCTCCGTGCGCCCCTACACCCACATCGCGAGCACCGACGTCTTCCCGCAGCCCGACTACCCGCAGTGGAGCCCGGACGACTTCGGTCCGATCCTGATTCCGGCGAAAGGCATGACCGTGGAGCTGACGCGGGAGAATCTGGCGCTCTACCGCCGGATCATCGAGGTGTACGAGGGCCACGACCTGAAGACGGACGGCGGCACGGTCCTCATCGACGGCGTTCCGACCGACACCTACACCTTCGCGATGGACTACTACTGGATGATGGGCGACAACCGCCACAACTCGGCCGACTCGCGCTTCTGGGGCTTCGTTCCCGAGGACCACATCGTCGGCAAGGCATCGTTCGTATGGCTTTCGCTCGACGAAAAGAAACCGTTCCCGGCGAACATCCGCTGGAACCGGATCTTCAAAAAGGTGCGGTAGGGTGGAAGCCGAAGATCTGTACCGGACCATCGAGTCTCCGGCCGAATCGGCCGTCCGCGAGCGGAGCAGCAAGTTCCTGGCCTTCGCCTATCCCGTGCGGGAGGAGGCGCAGATCCGGGAGATCCTCAACGCACTCCGCAAGAAATACTACGACGCCACGCACCACTGCTATGCGTGGCGGCTCGGTCCGCGCGGCGAAACGTTCCGCGCCAACGACGACGGCGAACCCTCCGGCACGGCCGGCAAGCCCATCCTCGGCCAGCTGCTCTCGCAGGAGGTCACCGACTGCCTGATCGTCGTGGTCCGCTACTTCGGCGGCACGAAACTGGGTGTGCCCGGTCTGATCGCCGCCTACCGCGAATCGGCCGCCGACGTGCTGGCCGCCGCCCGGATCGTCGAAAAGACCGTAGACCGCCACTTCACGATCCGCTTTCCGTATCTCGTCATGAACGACGTGATGCGGATCGTCAAGGAGGAACAGCCCGCAATCCTCGGCCAGGAGTTCGACAACCTCTGCACTATGCGGCTCTCGATCCGCGAAATCCGGGCCGAAGGGCTGATCGGACGGCTGCGCAAGGCGGGTGCCGGCATCGACGACGAATAAGATACAGACCGGATTCCGAACGGAATCCACAATTGAAAAGCGCATACCATGCCGCACGACCATTCCATATACATCAAAGGGGCCCGGGTCCATAACCTGAAGAACATCGAGGTGGAGATCCCGCACGACGCACTCGTCGTCATCACGGGCCTCTCGGGTTCGGGCAAGTCGACGCTGGCGTTCGACACCATCTTCGCCGAAGGGCAGCGACGCTATGTCGAGAGCCTCTCGGCCTACGCGCGTCAGTTCCTGGGCAAGATCACCAAGCCCGACGTCGACATCATCTCGGGCATCGCCCCGGCGATCGCCATCGAACAGAAGGTCAACACCCGCAACCCGCGGTCGACCGTGGGCACCACGACCGAAATCTACGACTATCTGAAGCTGCTCTTCGCCCGCATAGGCCGCACCTTCTCGCCCGTGTCGGGCAACGAGGTGAAATGCTGGACCACGGACGACGTGGCCGCTTACGTCGCCTCGCTGGGCGAGGGTACGCGCGTGACGGTCGCGGCACCCCTGATCCTGTCCGAAGGGCAGGGGGTCATCGAAAAGCTGACGCTGCTGCTGGCCGACGGAGTGCTGCGCGTGCACGTCGACGGCACGACCCGGCTGATCGAGGAGGTGCTGCCGACGCTCGACCCCGCAACCCCGGCGGAACGACTGCTGGCGGTCGTCGACCGCACGAAGGTCTCGGCCGACGACGATGCCGCCACCCGTCTGCGCGACTCCGTCGCCCGCGCCTTCTCCTACGGAGAGGGCACCTGCGCAATCGTGGCCGACGGCAGGACGATCTCGTTCTCCTCGCGGTTCGAGGCCGACGGCATCCGCTTCGAACGCCCCACGGAGCACCTGTTCGGCTTCAACAACCCGCTCGGCGCCTGCCCGCGCTGCGAAGGCTACGGCAAGGTCATAGGCATCGACGAGGACCTGGTGATCCCCGACAAAGGGAAAACCATCTACGAAGGGGCCATCGCCTGCTGGCGCGGCGAAACGATGAGCCGCTGGAAGGATCAGCTGATCGAAAACGCCTACAAGTTCGATTTCCCGATCCACACGCCGTTCCACGAGCTGACCTCCGAGCAGAAGCTGCTCCTGTGGCGGGGCAACGAATATTTCCACGGGCTCGACGAGTTCTTCGAATACATCGACGGCGAACGGCACAAAATCCAGTTCCGGGTGATGAAGGCCCGCTACACGGGCAAGACCCGCTGTCCGGAGTGCGGCGGCAGCCGCCTGCGCAAGGAGGCGCTCTATGTCCGCGTGGGCGGCAAGACGATCGCCGAGTTGGTGGTCATGCCCGTGGACGAGCTGATCGTTTTTTTCGACGCGCTCGCGCTCGACGAACACGACGCACGGACCGCCGCGCGCATCCTCACCGAGATCCGCAACCGGCTGCAATACCTCGCCGACGTAGGGTTGGGCTACCTCACGCTCGACCGGCTTTCGGCGACCCTCTCGGGCGGCGAAAGCCAGCGCATCAACCTCTCGACCTCGCTGGGCAGCAACCTGACCGGCTCGCTCTACATCCTCGACGAACCGTCGATCGGACTGCACCCGCGCGACACGCATCGGCTGATCAAGGTGCTGAAGCAGTTGCGCGACCTGGGCAACACGGTGATCGTCGTCGAACACGAAGAGGAGGTGATCCGGGCCGCCGACTGGATCGTCGACATCGGGCCGCGAGCCGGCGAACACGGCGGCGAAGTAGTATTCAGCGGTCCGGCGGAGGAGCTGCCGAAAAGCGGCGGAAGCCTCACGGCGGACTACCTGACGGGGCGCCGGCGGATCGAAACGCCCGCGGCGACACGCGGCTGGAACCGTTCGATCCTCCTGCGCGGCGCCCGCGAAAACAACCTCCGGAACATCGAAGTGCGGATTCCGCTCGGCGTGATGACCTGCGTCACCGGCGTGAGCGGCAGCGGCAAGTCGTCGCTCGTGAAAGGGATCCTCTATCCGGCGCTGCGGCGGATGCTCTTCGACACGGGCGTCAAACCGGGCGATTTCGACACGATCGAAGGCGACACGGAGACCCTGTGCGCGGTGGAGATGGTCGACCAGAACCCCATCGGCAAGTCCTCGCGGTCGAATCCCGTAACCTACATCAAGGCTTACGATGAGATACGCAAACTATTTGCCGATCAGCCCTATGCGCAGCACACGGGAATGACTCCCGCGCACTTCTCGTTCAACGTGGCGGGAGGCCGCTGCGAAGAGTGCCAGGGCGAAGGGACCATCAAAGTGAGCATGCAGTTCATGGCCGACGTCGAGCTGGTCTGCGAAGCCTGCGGCGGCAAACGCTTCCGCGACGAGGTGCTGGAGGTCCGCTACCGCGGCAAATCCATCTCGGACGTGCTCGACATGACCGTGGACGACGCCATCGACTTTTTCGGCGCCGATCCCAAAAACAGCACCTGCAAACGCATCGTCGAACGCCTCCGGCCGCTGCAAAGCGTCGGGCTGGGATACATCCGGCTGGGGCAGTCCTCGTCGACGCTCTCGGGCGGCGAGAGCCAGCGCGTGAAGCTGGCGTCGTTCCTGACCAAGGAGAGCACGCAGGGCAACGTGATGTTCATCTTCGACGAACCGACGACCGGCCTGCATTTCCACGACATCGCCAAGCTGCTGGCGGCGTTCGACGCGCTGATCGCACGCGGCCATTCGGTGGTGGTGGTCGAGCACAACACGGAGGTGATCCGCTGCGCCGACTGGGTGATCGACCTCGGGCCCGAAGCGGGCAGCGGGGGAGGCGCAGTCGTTTTCGAGGGGACGCCGCACGACCTGGCCGGCTGCGCGGAGAGCCGCACGGGCGAATTCCTGCGCACGAAGCTCCGACCGTAACACGCGAACGATGAAGAACGAATTCGAAACATACCGGCTGCCCAACGGAATCCGGGGCATCCACCGGCAGGTGCGCGGCAACGTCGCGCACTGCGCCCTGGTCGTCAACGCCGGCACGCGCGACGAACTGCCGACCGAACACGGACTGGCCCACTTTACCGAACACGCCTTCTTCAAGGGCACCCGGCGCAGACGCGCCTGGCAGGTGAACTGCCGGCTGGAGAACCTGGGCGGCGAGCTAAACGCCTTCACGACCAAGGAGGACACAACGATCCACGCCACGACCCTGAAGGGCGACTTCTCGAAGGCGGCGGAGCTGATCGCCGACATCGCATTCCGCTCGACCTTCCCCGACCGGGAGCTCGAGCGCGAAAAGGAGGTGATCCGCGACGAAATCAACACCTACAAGGATTCGCCGGCCGACCTGATCTACGACACGTTCGAAGAGATGCTCTTCGCCGGCTCCGAACTGGGGCACAACATCCTGGGAACCAAACAGGCGCTGGCCCGCTTCGACGGCGACGCCATCCGCCGCTTCCGCGAACGGACGCACACGACCGATCAGATGGTCTTCTCGTCGATCGGCAACTTCTCGGTCCGCACGGCCGAAGCCGTGGCCGCACGCTATTTCGGCGATCAGCCGGCGACCCTGCGCCGGTTCGCGCGGGCAGTTCCGCCGCCCTGCACGCCATTCGAGAAGATCGTGGACAAGCACACCCACCAGACCCACTGCCTGACCGGAGCACGGGCCTACGGAATCGACGAACAGAAACGGCTGCCGCTGGCACTGCTCGTCAACATCCTGGGCGGACCGAGCGCCAACTCGCTGCTCAACATGGAACTGCGCGAGAAGCACGGCCTGTCGTACAACATCGAGGCCTCGTATACGCCCTACGGCGACTGCGGCATCGTGGCGGTCTATTTCAGCTCCGACCACGGCCACATGGAGCAGTGCATCGACCTGCTCGACAGGCAGCTCGGACGCCTGCGCACCGAACCGCTCACCGCCCGCAGGCTCTCGATGGCCAAAAAGCAGTTCGTGGCCCAGCTGGCGATCTCGATGGAGGGAAACGAGGGCTACATGCTCGGAGCGGGCAAGAGTTTCCTGACGCACGACGAGGTGGACACGATGGAACAGGTCTACGCGAAGATCGAGGCGCTGACGGCCGCACAGCTCGCAGAGGTCGCCGAAGCGGTCTTCGCCGACATGTCGAGGCTGGTTTACAGATAACCCCGGCGACCGCACGCCGCCGCCGGACGGGACGAAAGGATCGCCTGTCGAACGGGGTCGCCGGCTCAGGAGACAAGTCCGGGGAGGGACAGACCCGGGGAATGGCAGGCCGAAAACCGAGAAGGGCAGACGACTGCCGTTGCCGGCCAAACGCCCGGACCATCGGCGGGGGATCGGCGCACCGCGGACGCGCGCCGGAGAATGCCGCACGAAAATGCCGTCCCATAATTGACGAAACGACAACTCAAACATCCTGCGAATATGACGAAAGAGGTGATATTCATCCTGCTGAACGACTTCGCCGACTGGGAGGGCGCCTTCTTGGCTCCGGCCTTGCGCGGAGGCGTAATGCCCGGAAAACCGGGCTCCTACGACGTGAAATACCTGACCCCCGACGGTCGGCCGGTCCGCTCGCTGGGCGGCATGCAGGCGTCGGCCGATTACGACGCCTCGGCGCTGCCCGAACGATGCGCCGGGCTGATTCTCGTGGGCGGCATGAGCTGGCGCACGCCGGAAGCCGAGACGATCGCTCCGCTGGTGGCGGAGGCGCGGAGACGCGGACTGCCCGTCGGTGCGATCTGCAACGCCGTATCGTTTCTGGCGGCTCACGGATTTCTCAACGAGGTCCGGCACACCGGAAACACGGTCGAAATGCTCCGCGAATGGGGCGGGGACGAATACACCGGAGCCGCGCACTACGTCGAGCAGGAGGCCGTGCGCGACGGCGCGACGGTGACTGCGAACGGAAGCGGATTCCTGGAATTCACGCGCGAATGCCTGCTGGCCCTGCGGGCCGACGAGGAGGAGGCCATCGAAGCCTCCTATCGCTTCAACAAGGAGGGATTCCAGGCCTTCATGAAACGTGCGGCTGCCGCACGACGAGCCGAATGATGCCATGAACGCACTCGACCGCTACGTCGAAGCACACTCCGATCCCGAATCGGAGCTGCTGCACGAACTCGACCGCCGGACCCATTTGCAGGTCGTGGCGCCCCGCATGCTGTCGGGACACCTCCAGGGCAAGCTGCTCGAACTGCTCGTGCGGATGATCCGGCCGCAGAGGGTACTCGAAATCGGCACGTTCACCGGCTATTCGGCGCTCTCGATGGCCGCCGGCCTCGAAGAGGGTGCGACGCTCGACACCATCGAGGTGGACGACGAGTTGCAGCCCCTGGCCCAGTCCTATTTCGACCGTTCGCCCCACGGCGCGAAAATCCGGCTGCACATCGGCTCGGCGCTCGACATCGTTCCGCGGCTGAGGGCGACTTACGACCTGGTCTTCATCGACGGCGACAAGCGCGAATATCCGGACTACTACCGGATGCTGATGGGCGACGGGCAGGAGCGTCCCTGCGTACACGCAGGTTCGGTGCTGATCGCCGACAACATCCTGTGGTCGGGCAAGGTGGTCGAACCCATCGCGCACAACGACCGCCACACGCAGGCGCTCGTAGCGTTCAACCGCATGATCGCCGAAGACCCGCGGGTGCAGAACGTGATCCTCCCGCTGCGCGACGGGCTGAATCTGATCCGGGTGAACCGGACCGCGCACGATAAGAGCGCACAAAACGACTGAAACATGGAAATCAAGGAGTTGCAACAGCGCGTCGATGCCTGGATCAGGGAATACGGCGTACGCTACTTTTCCGAACTCACGAACATGGCCTGCCTCGCGGAGGAGGTGGGGGAGCTGGCCCGCATCATGGCCCGCCGCTACGGGGACCAGTCCTTCAAACAGGGCGAACGGACCGATCCGGCCGATGAGATGGCCGACGTGCTATGGGTGCTGGTGTGCCTCGCCAACCAGACGGGCGTGGATCTCGAAGCGGCCCTGGAGGCCAATTTCCGCAAGAAAACCGCCCGCGACCACGACCGGCACAAGCAGAACGCCAAACTGAAAAATCCGGCCGGACAAGACTCCTGAGAACGGCCGCGACAGAACGGGGGCGTTCACGACAGCCCCGAACTATCCCGGCGGAAGCAAACCGACCCGGCGGAAACGGACGGCCGCAGACCCGCAGTCCGAAGCCGTCCGCCGGCATCCGTCACTGCGGAATCGTCACCTCGACGACCGGCTGCCGCTGCACTTCGTCCAGCGGGCGGGCTGCATAGCGCACTTTCGAGAAGTCGACCGTGTGCAGATCGATGCAGCGGATCGAATTGTCGTAAGCCGTTTTATAGTAGACTTTTCCGTGGGTGAGATCGATGACCGAGGTCCATTGGGTGGCGCTCGGAATATCGGGCGTTTCGCCCTCGGGATGTTCGATGCCGACCGGAATGTCGAAGTTGTTCAGCAGGTGGAAACACTGCAGCACCGCATCGAATGCCGTGGCTCGCTGCGGCGCCGTGGCACGGTAGAATGCCGCGCGCACGAAGCGCGACGGCGGCGTGGCGTCGCCCGGCAGCCCCAGGAAACCGGAATTTCCGCCCGTAGGGCGCAGCGTGAATCCGCCCAGATCGCGATCGGGCGCCGTGCCGGGATAGAGATTCACGTAATTGTTCAGGTTGGTGAGCTGCCACTCGAAGCCGGGAGCATTGGTCAGCACGCCCACCGGATTCTCGAAGAAACGGGGCTCTCCGTCGACGATCTCCAGCACCGCCTGCCGCCCCGACCTTTCGCCGATGCGCCAATGGACCACCGACGTCCGTTCCAGCCCGACGACACGCACGGAGGCGATCGCCTCCCGCACCTCGTCGATCGTGGCGAATTGCGTCAGCATCCACTGCACCACCTGCAGGTCGGCCAGCGTCCGCCCGTTCTGCCCGGGATCGTACGGCTCGTAGCCCCCGTAACGGGGAAAGAAGAAAAGCCCGGCCGACAGTCCCGCTTCGTTGATTCCCTCCGCGATGAACTCCTTGCGGACGACGGACAGCCCCACGACGCCGTACTTCGCCGCAAAACACAGCCCGTCGCTGCCTATCGGGGTGTAGGAGCGCAGCCGTTCGCCGCGCGGAATGACCACATATTCGCTGCGGAGCGGTCCGCTGGCCCATTCGATCGTACGGCCCTGCACATAGCTGCCGTCTTTGGCCGTGAGCGAGATTCCGGTGCAGGCCACGGCCTGCAAGGTGCCGCCGCAGGTCGCAGCCGCACAAAGCAACAGATTTTGCGTCGTCTTTTTCATATTCGCATTCGATGTTGCGCATAGCCGCACAAAAGCCGGACCATTCTCGACGCGCAACCGGTCCGGCGGACCGAAAACCGCCGATTCACGCCATCGCGCCGCATCCTGCGACGCCGGACGGGCCGCGATCCCCGCGAATACGCACGGCATGCAATCGGCCGGCCGGCAACCGGAGCACCGGCCGGACAAGCCGGAAAAAAAGCTCCCCGCTGCAACGAATCGCAGCGGGGTGCCCGGAATCGCATGCCGGCAAAGCCGTCAGATCAGCCGAAGATCCTTCTTGATGCCCTCGATCTTGGCATCCAGTTCGGCCAGCACCTTGTCGTAATCCTCGACCGACGCCAGCGGCGCCTTCACGCCGAAATAGAACTTGATCTTCGGTTCGGTGCCCGACGGGCGCACCGACACGATGGTGCCGTCCTCGGTGAACCATTGCAGCACATTGCTCTTGTCCTGCTCGATGGTCGTCTTGGCACCCGACACGACATCGGTCTGCTCCAGCGACAGGAAATCGTTGATTCTCACCACAGGAGACCCGAGAATCGTCTTGGGCGGATTGGCCCGGAAGTCCACCATCATCTTCTGGATCAGTTCGGCGCCCTCCTTGCCCTTGCGGACGACCGAAACCAGCCCCTCGCGGTAGAAACCGTACTTCACGTAGAGCTGCTGCAGCCACTCGAAGAGCGTCAGTCCCATCGTATCCATCGCCCAGGCGGCCGCCTCGGCAGCCATCGAGCAGGCCGACACGGCGTCCTTGTCGCGCACGTAGTCGCCGGCCAGGTAGCCGAACGACTCTTCGCCGCCGCCGATGTACTTGGCCTTGCCTTCGTTCTCGCGGATGATCTTGGCGATATACTTGAAGCCCGTAAGGCAGTCGTAGCACTTCACCTTGAAGAAGTCTGCCACGGCATTGGCCATCTGCGACGTGACGATCGTCTTCACGACATACTGGTTGCCGTCCAGCTCGCCGCGCTCGGCCCAGCGGGTCAGCTGGTAGCTCAGCAGCAGCACCAGCGTCTGGTTGCCGTTCAGCAGCACGTACTCGCCCTTCTTGTTGCGCAGCGCCACGCCGATGCGGTCCGAATCGGGATCGGTGGCCAGCACCAGGTCGGCCCCCTCCTTGGCGGCCAGGTCGATGGCCATGGACATCGTCTTGCGCTCCTCGGGATTCGGCGACTCGACCGTGGGGAAGTTGCCGTCGACCACCGCCTGTTCGGGCACCAGCTTCACGTTGGTGAAACCGAACTTCGCCAGCGAAGCCGGCACCAGCCGCACGCCGGAGCCGTGGAGCGGCGTGTAGATGATCTTCATGTCGCTGTGCTTGCGCACGCTCTCGGGCGACAGCGACAGCGCGTGCACCCGCTCGAGGTAGATCTCGTCGAACTTCTCGTCGAGGACGGTGATGTTCTCCGGATTCTTGCCCGTGAGGACCATGTCCACATCGGTGATCTTGGCCACCTCCTCGATGATGTTCTTGTCGTGCGGCGCCGTCACCTGCGACCCGTCGGTCCAATAGGCCTTATAGCCGTTGTACTCCTTGGGGTTGTGCGATGCGGTGACCACCACGCCCGACTGGCACTTGAGTTCGCGGATCGCGAAACTCAACTCGGGCGTGGGGCGCAGTGCGTCGAACAGATAGACCGCGAAGCCGTTCGAGGCGAAAATATCGGCCACGCGCTCGGCGAACAGGCGCGAATTGTTGCGGCTGTCGTGCCCCACGGCCACGCGGATTGCCTCGCCCGCGAAGTTCTTCTTCAGGTAGTTCGCAAGACCCTGCGTCGCAGCGCCCACCGTATAGATGTTCATCCGGTTGGAACCCACGCCCATGATGCCGCGCAGACCGCCCGTACCGAACTCGAGGTCCTTGTAGAAACTCTCGACGAGCTCCTTCATATCGTTATCCATCAGATATTTGACCTGTTTTTTGGTCTCGTCGTCATAATGACCGTCCAGCCAGGTCTGCGCCTTTTCCAGCACCATCCGTTCCAGTTCGTTTGCCATAGTTTTATCAGTTTTGCTTATAGATCGACATTAGGTTGTCTCAAAAATTTTATATGCAAATATACGCATATATTTTCGATAATTCAATATCAGCGAGTTAAAATTTGGGTCCTCCGCACGGTTGTTTTTCCATAAATAAAAAAAGTGAAATTACAACATCAAATCGGAAATCTTTTCACGAATTTATTCACAACTTTGTCTCATCAAAAATGATGCAACCCCCAGATCATGCTGAGTAACGCGCAGACATATAACGACATGTGGCAGAACTGCCTTGACCGCATCAAGGCGCAGACCTCCGAAGAGGAGTTCGCGAAGTGGTTCCAGCCCATCGTTCCGTTGGAGTTCGACGGCACGACGTTGCGCCTGCGCGTCCCCAACGCGAGCTACGTCGACCAGATCGAGAAGAACTACATCCCGTTCCTGCGGCCGATCATCTCGCAGCTCTACGGACAGCAGACCCGGCTGTACTACGCCGTGCCCAAGGCCGATGCGTCCGCAGCGGCGCCGCAGGAGGCCGACATCGCATCGATCCGCAGGTTCAACGCCCGCAACAATACCGCAAATATAAAGGAATACAATCCGTATGCGATACCCGGCGTCAAGAAACTGAGGATCGACCCGCAGCTGAACCCCAACTACACGTTCGACACCTTCATCGAAGGGGAGTGCAACCGCCTGGCCCGCTCGGCCGGCGTCTCCGTGGCCGTGAACCCGGGCAACAACCCGTTCAACCCGCTGTATATATACGGTAACTCGGGCCTGGGGAAGACCCATATCGTGCAGTCGATCGGCCACGAGGTGTTGCAGCGCCATCCGGAGCTGCAGGTGCTCTACGTCTCGATGAACAAGTTCCAGGCGCAGTTCCAGACCGCCTACAAGAACGGCGAGATCCCCGACTTCATCCACTTCTACCAGACGATCGACGTGCTGATCATCGACGACATCCAGGAGCTGACGGGAAAGACGGGTACGCAGAACGCTTTCTTCAACATCTTCAACCACCTGCAGCTGGCCGGCAAACAGCTCGTGCTGACCTCGGACAAGCCGCCCGTGGAGCTGAAGGACATCGAACAGCGTCTGCTGACGCGGTTCAAGTGGGGTATGGCGGCACCGATCGGCACGCCGGACTACGACACCAAGGTGAAGATCATCCGCGCCAAGGCGAGGAAACTCAACGCGCAGATCTCGGACGAGGTGATCGCGTTCCTGGCCGAAAACATCTCGGCCAACGTGCGCGAAATCGAAGGCGCGCTCTCGTCGCTGGTCGCGAACGCATCGTTCCTGGGGCGCAAGATCACCACGTCGCTGGCCAAGGAGATCCTGAAGGTCTACGTGCAGCTCTACCAGAAGGAGATCACGATCGACCACATCACGGAGGTGGTATGCGGCTACCTGAATCTGGATCCCGAACGCTTCAACTCGACGGAACGTACGCGCGAAATCGCACAGGCCCGGCAGGTGGCCATGTATCTGGCCAAGCAGCACACCAAAGCGCCGCTCACGGCGATCGGAGCCGCGATCGGAGGACGCAACCACGCGACGGTGCTCCACTCGTGCAAGGCGGTGGCGAATCTCATGGAGACCGACAAGGCCTTCCGCCGACAGGTCGAGGAGATCGAAAAAGAGGTACTCGCACGTTAAGCGGCCGCCGAGTTCGCGAACGGCAAGGCAGAATGATCCGGACAGACTCCGGATCATTTTTCGTTCGGAGACGGAGGGCACGGATCGTCGTCCCGGCATACGGGCCGGTCCCCAGGGAGGCATGCCTCCGCAACGAAAAGCGAATTCCGGAACAGCCGACAGCCTCCGCCGCGGACCGGCAGCGCAATCCGCCCCGCACCGAGGATCCGAAACCGCTGCGGCAAAGTCGAGGGCGGCCGCATATAGGGCTGTCAACAAGCGATATACGCTGCGCACACCCGGCGGCGGGCGCAGCGGACGCACGGCCGTATGTGCGGCTGCTTGCCGGCATCTTCGTCCGGAACGGCGTGCAGCCCGGGGCTGCAAAGCGGGAAAGGATGCGATTCGATCGAAAATTTTTCCGGTTTTTGCGAAAAATCACTAACTTTGAACAATAAATCCCTTCATCCGAAAGCGTATGACGGAACTTCGTACAGGCGACCCCGCGCCCGATTTCAGACTGACGAACCAGCACGGCGACCCACTGTCGCTCGCCGACCTGCGGGGGACGCGCACGGTACTCTATTTCTATCCCAAGGACAACACCCCGGGCTGCACGCTCGAGGCGTGCAACCTGCGCGACGGCAGGGAGGAGCTCGCGGCACGCGGATTCCGCATCGTGGGAATCAGCCCCGACAGCGAACGTTCGCACCTGAACTTCTGTACGAAGCACGCGCTGGACTTCACGCTGCTGTCCGACCCCGGGCACACGGCGTGCGAAGCCTACGGCGTATGGGTCGAAAAGGCCATGTACGGCCGCAAATACATGGGCGTGGTCCGAACGACCTTCGTCATCGACCCGGAGGGCGTCATCGAGCGGATCTTCAGGAAGGTGGACACGAAAAACCACTACCGGCAGATCCTCGACTCCTACGAATAGCCGGCACCCCGGAAAACGGCACAGGCGGGTGCGGCCGTACTTCGCGCCCCGAAACACGAACACCAACACAACGATTTCGAAATAATGGCAGAAAAAACACAGGCAAACCCGGACAAGCTCAAAGTCTTGAACGCGGTAATGGAGAAGATAGAGAAAGATTTCGGCAAGGGATCGATCATGCGGATGAACTCGCAGGAGGTCAACGACATCCCCGTCATCCCGACCGGATCGCTGACCCTCGACATGGCGCTCGGCGTGGGCGGATACCCCAAAGGCCGCGTAGTCGAAATCTACGGTCCCGAATCGTCGGGTAAGACCACCCTCGCCATCCACGCGATCGCCGAGGCGCAGAAGGCGGGCGGCATCGCAGCCTTCATCGACGCCGAACATGCGTTCGACAGCTTCTATGCCCAGAAGCTGGGCGTGGATGTCGACAACCTGCTGATCTCGCAGCCCGACAACGGCGAGCAGGCGCTCGAAATCGCCGACTCGCTGATCCGCTCCAGCGCGATCGACATCATCGTGATCGACTCGGTGGCGGCGCTGACCCCCAAGGCCGAGATCGAAGGCGAAATGGGCGACTCGAAGATGGGCCTGCAGGCACGTCTGATGTCGCAGGCGCTGCGGAAGCTGACGTCAAGCATCTCGAAAACCAAAACCGTCTGCATCTTCATCAACCAGCTGCGCGACAAGATCGGCGTCGTATACGGCAACCCGGAGACCACGACCGGCGGCAACGCACTGAAATTCTACGCCAGCGTCCGCATCGACATCCGCCGCGTCTCGGTCATCAAGGACGGCGAGGAGCAGCTGGGAACCCGCACGAAGGTGAAGGTGGTGAAGAACAAGGTGGCGCCCCCGTTCAAACGCGCGGAGTTCGACATCATGTTCGGCGAAGGAATCTCGAAAGTGGGCGAAATCATCGATCTGGGCGTCGACTACGGCGTGATCAAGAAGGCCGGCTCGTGGTTCTCGTACGGCGAGAAGAAGATCGGCCAGGGGCGCGATTCGGTGAAGGAGCTGCTCAAGAACAACGAAGAGCTGCGGAACGAGATCGAGGCCAAGGTCCGCGAAGCGATGAAGGCGCCGAAAGAGTAACCGCACGAACGGGACTACCGGAAAAAGCATCGGATTTGCAGGATCCCTGCCGCAGGAGGGGACGGCAAACGGTCCTCTCCGCATGAACGGCGCATGCGGCATCGCGAAAGCATCCGCCTCATCGGCCGCGAGGCCGCCGGAAATCCCGGGACTGAAGACCTGCCGGACCGAACCGAAACAAAACACGGTACGGCATCCGCGAGAAGCGGCGGACAAACCAGAAGCGGCGGACGAGATCGGAAGCGGCGCAGTGGATCAGAAAACTGCGCGACGGACAGGAAAGCGGCGGACGAAACCGGCTGCCGGCAGTTGCCGGCGCGGACATGAAAACTGCGGGCGATGCATGCCTGCGGTTTTCCCGTTCGAAGAGGCAGGGTAACGACGACGGTCTTCGCATGAAATCCGCGAACGGCATGCTCCGGAGCCGACGGCCGGAAACGCAGATGCCCATCCGGGCGCTGCGCGGCCGGGACACCGCGGCATCGGGATGATCCAGGCAGAAAGCAACAGATTGACAAGCATATGGACTATACGACCGAAGACGAATTGCTCATCAAGGAGAAGTGGGAGGAACTGCTCCTGTCGTGTACGAAGATCTGCAAGAACGACGAGGACTGGAATCTGATAAAACGGGCCTTCTTCCTCGCCAAGGAGGCGCATCAGGGAGTGCGGCGCCGCTCGGGCGAGCCGTATCTGCTGCATCCCATCGCCGTGGCGCGGATCGTCATCGACGAAATCGGGCTGGGCGTCAAATCGGTCGTCGCATCGCTGCTGCACGACGTGGTCGAGGACACCGAATACACCGTGGAAGATATGGAGCGGATATTCGGCCCGAAGATCGCGTCGATGGTCGACGGGCTGACGAAAATGTCGGGCGTCTTCAATGCCGACACCTCGGAGCAGGCCGAATATTTCCGCAAAGTGCTCCTGACGCTCTCGGACGACGTGCGGGTCATTCTGATAAAAATCGCCGACCGCCTGCACAACATGCGCACGCTGGGATCGATGCCCATGAACAAACAGATCAAGATCACGAGCGAGACGATCTATCTGTTCGCGCCGCTGGCCTACCGGCTGGGGCTCTACGCGATCAAAAGCGAGCTGGAGGACCTCTGCATGAAATACCGCTTTCCGAAAGCCTATGCCGAAATCACGCAGAAACTCAACGAAACGGAGGCGACGCGCCGGGAGTTCATCGACAAGTTCAACGCCCCGATCATCGCGGCCCTGAACCGCGACCACATCAACTACGAAATATCGGGCCGCGTGAAGAGCGTCTACTCCATCTGGAACAAGATGCAGCGCAAGCAGATCCCGTTCGAAGAGGTCTACGACCTGTTCGCCATCCGGATCGTCTTCAAACCGCTGCCGTTCCCCTCGGAGAAGACCCAGTGCTGGCAGATCTATTCGACGATCACCGACCTCTACACCCCCAAGCCCGACCGGTTGCGCGACTGGATTTCGATGCCCAAAGCCAACGGCTACGAAGCGCTCCACTCGACGGTCATGGGCCCCGACGGCGTGTGGGTCGAAGTGCAGATCCGCACGCAGCGCATGGAGGACATCGCCGAACGCGGTTTCGCCGCACACTGGAAATACAAGCACGCCACCATCTCGCAGGACGAAGACGAATTCGACAAGTGGCTCAAGCAGATCCGTACGGCGCTGAACAGCCCGACGGAGAACGCCGTAGACTTCCTGGACAACTTCAAGCTATCGCTGTATACGTCAGAAATAGTGGTTTTTACACCGAAAGGCGAATCCCGAAAACTGCCATTCGGCGCCACGGCACTCGACTTCGCTTACGACGTCCATTCGAAAATCGGCAACAACGCCATCAGCGCCAAGATCAACCACAAGCTCGAACCGGTCACCACCCAGCTCAACAGCGGCGATCAGATCGAAATCATCACGGCCGACACGGCGCGCCCGAAGCCCGAATGGCTGGAGATAGTCACCACGGCCAAGGCCAAACAAGCCATAAAAAACTTCCTCAAACGCGAACGCCAGCACAACATCGAGCGCGGCATGCAAATGCTCGACGAGAAGATGAAATCGCTGAACATCCAACTCAGCGGCCGCGTACTGCGCAAGATCGTCCCGGCATACGAAAGCAACAACAAGGAGGAGCTGTACAGCAAGATCGGGGCCGGCATCGTCAGCCTGGACAACCTGGAGAAGATACTGAGAACCAACTCGAAGATAAAGATCCTGAAATTCTGGACCCTCTTCATCAACAACAAGAAGGACGAGGAGAAGGACGACGCATCCGAGACGCCGCCGGAGCGGCCGGACAACCGGGAAACACCGGAACCGCAATTCGAAATCGCCGCCTGCTGCAAACCCATTCCGGGCGACAGCGTGGTCGGCTACCGCGATCCCGCCACGGGGCGCATCATCGTCCACAAATCGACTTGCGACGAACTGAACCGCCTGGCCAGTCAGTTCGGCAAGAACATCGTCAAAGAGGAGATCAAATGGTCCCAGCATAAGGCGAAATCCTATCTTTCGACTGTCGCGCTCCGCGGCATCGACCGCACGGGCATCCTGCTCGACATGGCGAAAGTCGTTACGGGCGATTTCAGCATCAACATCCGCGAAATCAACATCCAAAGCCACGACGGAATTTTCGAAGGCGATATCAGCCTCTATGTCAAGGATACCGAAAGTCTCCAGGCGCTGCTCGACCGCATGCGCAAAATAAAAGGGGTAGAATCGATCAAACGGACACTGAATTAATACCGCTGCAATATGGAAGACATCTACTCGATCCTGTGGATCGTTATCGCCGGAGGCATCACGCTTCTGTCCGCAGCAAATTCCCAACGAAAAAAACGCGCGGCGGCCCAACAGCACGGCCAGGCGCAACAACCCGTACCTACCAGTCCGGAGCACCGCGCGGCGAACACCCCCAACGTCCGAATCCCCCGTCCCCGAAAGAACGTCCCCGAAACGGAGCCGACCGAAAAACCGATTCTCTCCGAGACCGAGGAATGCACCCCGCAACAGGAACAGTCGAAGACGGAAACAGTAACCGCCGAAAATTTCGATCTGCAACGCGCAGTCATCTACGCGGAGATTTTACGGCCCAAATTCGAGGAGTAGCCCACAGCCTCCGACCGGCGGCGCACATCGCAGTCGGCCGTTTGCCGGCCGCCGAAGAGGAGCACGACCGGAATCACCGCACGAATACAATATAATATACTACTCACGATAAACCGACAAACCGATGGCAACAATCTTTTCACGAATCATCGCCGGCGAAATTCCGAGCTACAAAGTCGCCGAAGACGAAAGCTACTACGCATTTCTGGACATCAATCCGCTCACGGAAGGACATACGCTGGTTGTTCCGAAAAAGGAGATCGATTATATTTTCGACCTCGACGACGAAACGCTCGCCGGCATGATGGTATTCGCAAAAAAGGTGGCAGGCAGAATCAAGCAGAAAATAGCTTGCAAAAGGGTAGCGGTAGTAGTGTTGGGGCTCGAAGTTCCGCACGCACACATCCATCTGATCCCTATAAACAGCGAAAACGAGGTCGATTTTCACAAGGAAAAGCTGAAATTGACTCCAGAAGCATTCGAAAAAATCGCGGCAACGCTTTCGGAATAGATTGCTGTCGCGAATTGTTAACAACCGCGTAAACATTTGACAAACAACAGGCTGTGCTTATTCATGCACAACCTGTTGTTTTTTATTTAACATAATATAAGGCGCAAAACAAAGATAGCAGAGAAAAGTTTATAAGCGGCTCGAAATTCAAAAAAATCGCTCAAATATCATCAGGTAGGGTAGCAATATTTACACATGTAATTACCTTATTCGCAATAGTAATTACATTTGTCATCAAATAATTATTAACAATCAGTATCCTTTAACGAGATTTTACATATGGATCAAGATATAATTAGGTATCCAAGTGTCATTTTATAAACCATTCGACACGGGTAAAATCATTGTATTTTATACAATATATTAGCTATAATCAGCATATTACATCGATTATATAAAATTATAATGAAATAATACATGCCGCAAACAATAATAATCTACCGATAAACATATAGAGTATAGAATATGGTATATATATACAATAATATCATATTTTTACAGATCTTTTACTAAAGTGTTGATGTGAGTTAGATTTGAGAGTGAATTTTACAGAATATGAACATTTACATTTGTAAACATTGTAAACAGTTATTAACATTTTACATTTGGTGATTTTTCTTGTTTTACAGATGAAAAATATTTATATTTGTAAAAAATCCCGCTATGAAGGACAAAATCCTGGCATTGTTGAAATCCGAAGGGTTGAAATCGAGTCAACTCGCCGAACGCCTCGAGATCAATCCGGCGGCAATCTCCCATATATTGTCCGGACGCAACAAACCCGGATTCGAATTGCTACAGAAGATTCTCAGGAAGTTTCCGCAGATCGACCCCGATTGGTTGTTGCTCGATGCCCCCCGAATGTATCGGACAACACCCGGACAACTATCCGAAGATCCGAAAATGGATAATGATCTCTTCACCGGCTCGCCGTCCCTCAGATCGACAGACGCTCCGACTCCGGCAGCATCTGCGAAGCCCGCCGAACGACCGATTCCCGGTCAGCCGATACAAAACGCAGGAAAGATCGACCGCATCATAATATTTTATACGGACCAAACATGCGAAGAATTCACCATACGCGACGCATGCGAAGCATAAACCTCCAATTATTCACCGCAAGAGAGACCGCTTGCGAGAATTGTACGATTCTCCGTTACCGTCGCATCGGAGAGGAGTATTTCAATTTGTTTCGAATTAATATTTAACATAATGATAATATTAATTCACGAAATTTTAATAAAAACTCAGAACAATACAATATCGTAATAAGCTAAATAATAGAAACTCGACGCACCGGTTCCGGCGCTATTCGTGATCGCAGCAACAATCGCCGCTATGATGCTCCAAAACCGTATGCGGCACATGTCCGTGGGAAATCAACTGGATCGGACAACCGTAATTGAGCAGCTGCTCTTCGGTAATGATGTTCGAACGGTGACGGTGAACCGTACGGTTCACGCAAACGATCTCTTTCACGACGCTGGTGATCGTACCTATATCGTGCGAAACCATCACGATCGCCATCCGTTCGTTCAGCATGCGTAACGTACGATACAACTCGTTTTCGAACTTATTATCCACGAAATTGGCGGGCTCATCAAGGATCAGCAGCCCGGGATCGGCGATAACCGCCCGGCACAACAGCGCCCGCTGCATCTGCCCTCCCGAGATTTCGCCGATCGGCCGCCCGGCGACCGCCTCGATCCCCGCCTCTGCAAGCAGTTGCATGGCTTTCGCGCGGTCCGCCTTCGAATAACGGTTCATGAACCCTTTCCGCCCCTGAAGCCCCGAAAGGACGACCTCCAGCACCGAAATCGGGAACTGCCGATCGAACTCGGTAAACTGAGGCATGTAGCCGATCAGGCGCTCCCTGCCGCGATAAAGCGAGTCGGCAAGGCACACCTCGCCCGTATAAGGCACCATTCCGAGAATCGCCTTGACGAGTGTGGTCTTTCCGCCTCCGTTCGGCCCGATGACCCCGATGAAATCGCGGTCGGCGATCTCCAGATCGACATGGCGCAACGCCTGGTAGCCGTCGTCGTATACCACCGACACATCGCGCAGGGTGACTGCATTCATCGCTTTCCGCAGATAGATTCGGTGATAACCAGGATATTATCGAGCACATCCTCGCGCAGTGGATCGATCTCCACGGGTTCGGCCCCCATGTCGCGGGCAATCGCCTCGACTGTCGACCGGGGGAACTGCCGCTGGTAGAAGATGCGGTCGATCCCCTCCTCCCGGGCCTGACGGATCAAAGCGGCCAGCCGTTTGGCCGAGGGCTCTTTCCCTTCCTGCTCCACAGCGATCTGACGAATGCCGTAATCGTTCGCATAATAGGTCAACGCCGGATGGAATATCATGAACCGGGTCGTTCCGCTTTCCGCAATCTCCGTACGCACCCGCTCGTCGAGCCGATCGATTTCGGCCACCAGCCGCGCATGGTTGGCCGCATATTTCGTCGAATCGGGCCAGATCCGGCGGATCGCCGCATAAGCGTTGTCGGCCATCCGGCGCAATGCACGGGGCGAGGTCCATACATGAGGATCTACCCCATGCCGATGCGTGCCGTCGCCGCATGCCGCATGCGCCCCGTGCGAACAGCACCCTTCGATGAGATCGATTCCTTCGCTCAGATTCACGGTCTTCTCCGGTTCGGCCATCTTCGCCAGAAGCGTCTGCTCGAAATCGATCAGCCCGACATTGAAAACGAGCTGCGCCTCTTTCAGTGCAGCGAACTGCCTGGCCGAGGGTTCGAACGTCTCGGGGCTGGCACCCGGAGGCACGAGCACCTCGATCGGAAAATCGTCGCCCACGATGCCGCACACGAGGGTGCGGAGCGGAAGAATGGAGACATAGATCGTCTGCGACGACTTCGACGGCTCGGCGCATCCGCCCGCTCCCGCACAAATCGACGCCGATAGGAATAGAGCAACGAAAATTCTGCGTATCATGAAAAAACGAGTTTGGCTTTTATCGGCCGGCAGCATGCAACAGTTCGGATTCCGGGAACCGGCCGGCCGCCTCGCAGCATAATATTTTGATTTACAATCGAATAACCACCATCTTCTCAACAAGCACACCAACCGGAGCCGCTGACCGGATCCGACCGAACCGGATCGGGAAACGCATGCTCGGGAAATTTGCGTACGACCTGTCCCGCGCCGGCCCGCACACCGTGCGCCTCCGTTCGCGCCCTATGGCTTTCACCCCCGTCGGGAAAACTCCCGCGGGGGTGATTTCGGTCGGAGCGATCCGCCCGACAGACCGGTATCCGGAGACCGGACTACCCTATTTCGCTTCGTTGATCGCGCTGAGCTTCTCGAACAGACCGCCGAAAGCCTCGTCCATCTCGCAGCGAAGCGCCGCATAGTGCTTGCGCACGAGCGAGCGGTTGTGCGGTTCGGCCGGATTGTTGGCCTTCACGAAAAAGGCGTTGCGCACGGCGACGGCCTCCTCCATGATCGCAAAAATCTCGGCCTCTTTCTTAGGCTGGAAACAGATCGCCATATCGCAGTCGAACACCACCTCTTCCAGGCGGTAATCGATCTCTTTTTTGAGTTGTCTCAGATTTGCCATATCGAATCGATTTTATGATTTTTCCGAGACAAAGATAATAAAAGTTTCGATATTTTCGCAGTCCGCGCCGCGAAATCGCCGCGAAATCGGCCCCGCACTCCACCCCGCTACACGCCGGAAACGGACCCGCGCATGCGACGGCATCCCGCCTGCCGCCGCACACACCACCCGCACGGCAGACAGCACGGCAGGCCGCGCCCTACCCTGCCGGCGCCGGAAAAGACTCCGCCGCACAACCCTTCCGCATCGTATGCCGCGGCCGGAGTCCGGCCCTCCGGACACGAAAAATCCGGAACTCGGGGTTCCGGATTTCGCGATTCATCCACAAATCCGCCGCACGTCATTTCATCGCCTTACGAGCGGCCTTCTCGGCTTTCTTGGCGGCCTTGGCCTCCTTTTTCGCCAGCTTACGGAGCTCGCGGGCCTCCTGCTTGGCGGCTTTCCGATCCGCACGGGCCTCACGGACATACATGCGTTTGGTCTCGGCGACCGTGTGGTTTCCCGAACGGTAACCGCCCCGGCCGCCCGGCTCGAAGTCGACATTCGGATCGGGCATCTCGACGATGATTCCCGTAATCGACTCGTCGATCACCTCGCACGGGACATACTCCTCGCAATCGTTCCGCTGCGGCTGTTCGCACTGCGGTTCGGGCTCCGGCTGCGGCTCGGGACGACGCATCATGGTGCGCAGTTCGACGATCGAGGCGGCATCGTAGTTGACCGTCATTTCGACGCGGCGCAGCGGCGGCAGGATATGCTCCTTCATGTATTCCCACGCCGCAGGCATCGCCTTCAGCTCCTGCTCCTTGGCCTCAGGGGCACCCCCACCGTCGATGACCCGCAGCACAGCCTGGCGATCCGCCATGTTCGAACGGTCGACCAGCGCGCGGCACATCTCCCAGTCCTCGGCCACGGACGAAACGGAGACTTTGTATTTCTTCGAGAAACCGTACTTCCGATCCACGTAGTTCCTGAAATCGGCGGCCCGGTTCCGGGCCAGAGTCTCGTTGAACTTCACCGGACCGTCGGGAGACGAATAACCCGTGATCTGCACGGATTTGACACGCATGAGCGTATCGTTCATCACGGACTCGACGAATCCGTTCAGATCGGAAAGCTCCTGCGAATTGTCGGCCAGGGTCGAAACCAGTCTGGACATATTGATCTGGTAACGAATCGAATAACCGTTATCGTCGACACGATTTACGATATATTTGCGCACCAGATAGTTGCCGTCGGTGCTTTCCGACAGCAACACGGAATCGGGCGCCGACGCGGGCGCAGCGCTCCCGGTCTGTGCCGAAGCCCCGGCCGCGGCACACAACGCAAGAGATAGAGCGAATGTAGTAACGATTGTTTTCACGCTAAAATAGTGTTGGTTATTTCCTGCACTCCCCCCTCGCAAGTTTCGTACCACGCATGAAAACGGTTGCGGAGAGCCGCACCGACTCTCCGCAACCCGTTCGCCGCACGGCAGGACAGCCGCCCGCCGCTCCGGCGCTACATCCGCTCCGGCACCTCGATGCCCAGCAGCCGCATGCCGCTCCGGATCACCCGCGCCACCTGCGCGGCCAGCTGCAACCGCATCGTACGCACCTCGGCGCGCTCCTCGCGGAGAATGGAATGGTCGTGATAATAGCCGTTGAACGACTTGGCCAGGTCGTAGACATAGGCCCCGATGATCGACGGCGCGAAGTTCTCGCCCGCGGCAGCCACCACGCCCGGATACTCCGTCAGACTCTTTATCAGCGCGACCTCCTCGGGCAGATAGGTCGCCGCGGCCGCGCCGTCGAGCGCCACGCCCGCCTCGGCGGCCTTGCGCAGGATCGAGCGGATACGCGCATGGGTATACTGGATGAACGGGCCCGTATTGCCGTTGAAGTCAATCGACTCGCGCGGATCGAAGAGCATCGTCTTGCGCGGATCGACCTTGAGGATGAAGTACTTGAGCGCTCCGAGGCCGACCATCGCCGACACGGCGTTCGCCTCCTCCTCCGAGCAGCAGTCCAGCTTGCCCAGCTCGTCCGACATCTCGCGGGCCGTCTTCACCATGTCGGCGATCAGGTCGTCGGCATCGAC
>CAOJSG010000012.1 GCA_948442615.1 uncultured Alistipes sp. | reverse complement strand
GGCTGACGTGCGACAGCGAGGATTTCTACAATTCGGAGTGCCACACCAACGCCATCTTTCTCCCGAAACTCGAAAAGGGCAACACGCAGTACATCGGGTTCTTCCACACGGGAGCCTACCAGGAGTCGCTCGGCGGCTTCGGCGGCATCCAGCACTGCCTGATCCCGGCGCCGAAGCACATCATCATCGACCGCGACAAGGACGACAACGAATACTACACGCGTCTGTTCGCCAAGGAGCAGTCCTATCGTTCGATGCTCCGCATCCTCGGCTACTGACAAGGCCGCGGATGCCGCGCCGGGCGGTGCGGCACGGCGCCACGGAACGATGCGCGGCGCAAAGCGGAAGCATGCGGAGCAAACCGTGCGGCGCACTGCCGGAAAAAGCGGCGCACCGCCCGGCAGCGCAACGAAACGGCATCGTCCTACCGTAAAGAGCGACACGGCGCAGAGCGGAGCTGCGCAGTGCGCTGCCGGAACGCGCCGTGCGAGCGACGGCCCCGCTCGGCGCCATATACGGCGCGGCCGACGCACTCCGGACAAGGCTGCGCGACGCAATAATACGATATAATAAATGGTAAAACCGGCATGACCGGGCTCGACCGGTCCGCCGAACCCCGCTCCGCCCGCACGGAAGGACGGACATTCCGGCCGCATGGCGGAGCCTGCCGGAGCGGCCGCCGCACGCACGCATCGCCCGGCGACTCTCGCCGCACGCCGCCTTGCCGCCCCATGCAAAGCACGTAAACCCCGCATCATGACCGCACCCGACCTCGCGAATCTGCTGTTCGACACCCCGACCGGAATCGACGACCTGTCGGTTCCCGCGAAAACCCTCCTGCTCGCGCAGGACCGGATCGCCGACCGTCTCTACCTGATCCGCAAGGGCGCCCTGCGGCTCTTCTTCGCCGACGGCAGCGGCCAGGAGATCTCGTTCCAGTTCTTCTTCGAAGGCGACATGGTAGCCTCGTTCGCCAGTCTGTACCGCCGCGAACCGAGCCTCTTCTCGCTGGAGAGCATCGAACCGACGACCCTTTCGGTGCTCGGCCGGGACGAGCTGTTCGCCCGCATCGAGACGACGCCCGCGATCAGACGGGCCTACGAAGAGAAGCTCGCCGACCGTTTCCGGAGCTATCAGCGGCTATTCCTCTCCCGCATCACGAAGACGCCGCGCCAGCGCTACGAAGCGCTGCTCGAAGAGCGGCCCGACATCGTGCGACGGGTGCCGCAACACTACCTGGCCTCGTACCTCGGCATCACGCCCGTCTCGCTCTCCCGCATCAGAAACCGGCGCTGAGCGTCGTTTCTTAACGAATGTTATCGTCCCGGCGGCGGCGATTCGCGAACTTCGCATCCGAAAACCCATACCCGAAAAAACAATGAAACGCATTTCGAACAGAAACCGGATGCTGATTCTCGCGTTCATCCTGGCCGCAGCGACCGGCGTGGCCCTGCACATGGCCGGTCACGGCGGCTGCCGGGACTCGATCCGCTGCGCGGCGGCGCTCCATACGGTCGCAGCCCTGGTGTTCGCGGCGGCGGCGGTCCGCCACGCGACGGTACGCCGGAACTGGTACCGGAAGCTCTTCACCGGAGCGCCGGGCAGAAAGAGCATCGCCACCTGTGCGCTCAGCGCAGCCTTCCTGCTCGCGACCGCCACCGGCATCGCGGCGTTCTTCGCCGACAAACCTCTCGCCGCCGCAGGGCTGTGCCACTACAAGGCGGGGATCCTGCTGTGCGCATGCTGTGCCGTGCACATGGTCCGGCGGCTGCGCCGCACGCCGCGGAAGTGAACGCCTCCGCCCGATCCCGCCAGGCCGCAACGGGCTGAAGAGGCGCAGGAGGCCGCGGAGAGACATGAAAGGCGCGCGACGGCCGCAAAGGATGCGGAGGCGCAAGAACCGCAAAAGGCCGCGGAGGGCTGCGAAGAGTGCGTAGGACGGCTCCGGCGGCATAAAACGGCAGGAAGCCTCGTCGATTTCGAGCCGCAGGCCGGGAATCTGCGGAAAATTTTCGTAACTTCGACGGCTGAATACATACCGGCCCCTCCATGAAACCCGCGATACGAAACCCGCACACGATCCTACTGGCCCTGCTGCTGCTCACGCTCCTCCCGGCCGTATCGCCGGCACACGCCGCCGCACCTGCCGAAGCACCGGCAAGAATCGCCGATGCTGCAAAAGTCTCCGGAACCGCAGAAGCCGAACAGCCGGCAAGAACCGCAGGGCCCGAACAGCCGGACGCGCCCGCCGATTCGCTGTTCGCTGCGGCTTACCGCCAGGGCTACGAGGCCGGCTACCGCGACGGCCGCGGAAACCGGCGGCCGCGCAACGCACGCCGGGCCGCGGCATCCGCAACAGCATCCGCAACAAGATCCGCAACAGCATCCCCGGCAACACCCGCAGCACCCGAAACACTCGCGGCATCCGCGGCGCAAGGCCCGCTTTCCCCCGTCCGCGACACCTCCGCACGCCGCATCATGCACCGCCTGGGCGCCGAATTCCGCCCCGCATACATCTTCCCGACCAACTCCTTCGTGCAGGGGGCCAACCGCAGCGGCCGGCCCATCGATCTCGCCCTCTCGGGACACCTGCGCTACGGCTGGCAATACCGCCCCGGCTCGCGCCTCGACAGGCTCTTCGGCGGAGTCTACCAGGGCGTCGGGCTCGCCTACTTCGACTTCGGGACGCCCGACGAGCTGGGAAACCCCGTGGCGCTCTACCTCTACCAGGGCGCCCGCATCGCACGGCTCGGCCGGCGGCTCTCGCTCGACTACGAATGGAACCTCGGCCTTTCGTTCGGCTGGAAGCCCTACGACGCGCAGCGCAACCCCGACAACCGGATGATGGGGTCGAAGATCAACGCCTACATCGGCATCGACTGTTTCCTGCGCTGGCACGTCCTGCGCGACGTGGACATCACCGCCGGCGTGGCGCTCAACCACTTCTCCAACGGCAACACCAAATACCCCAACGCGGGGCTGAACTCGATCGGTCTGAAGACGGGCATCGTCTGCCTGTTCGGCCGCACCGAAGCCGAAAACGCCCCGCAACGGCTCCGCATCCCCTTTCCGCGCCACATGAGCTACGACCTCACGCTCTTCGGATCGTGGCGCCGCAAGGGCATCGCGGTCGACGACCGGCAGATCGCCTCGCCCGAAGCGTATGCCGTCGCGGGATTCAACTTCGCGGCGATGTACAACTTCGGATACAAGTTCCGGGCGGGACTGTCGCTCGACGGCGTCTACGACCGCAGCGCCAACATCACGCTGCGCGACCAGATAGTCCCGATCGACGGCAGCCCCGAGCTGATCACGGACAACCCCGGATTCGCACGGCAGGCGGCGCTGGGCCTCTCCGCCCGCGGGGAGTTCGTCATGCCCTACTTCTCGGTGGGGCTGGGGCTGGGCGTCAACGTCCTGCACCGGGGAGGCGACATGAAAGGGTTCTACCAGATGCTGACTCTGAAGATCGCCGCCACGCGCAGTTCGTACGTCCACATCGGCTACAGCCTCCGCAATTTCCACCAGCCCAACTTCCTGATGCTCGGCATCGGCTACCGCTTCAACAACCGCTATCCGCGGCTCCGCTGACCGCCGCGGCACGCCGCACGGGCCGCCGCGCCGCGAAAATCGCGAAGCCGCCGCCCCGTTTTGCACGGAACATGCGGCATCGGCCCTGCGCGGTGCCTCCGAAAAGCGTCCCGGAGAAAAACGCATATCGAAAAACGATAAAATTTAGTTGTTTTCCGAATTTAAATCGTATATTTGCAAAACCGAAACGTTCCCGACAACCCGGGAGGGGCGCAACCCCGCCCGACCCGGTCGGAACGCGAAAAGGCGCAATCGAGAAACAAACGTCAAACCGGAGCAACCATGCAAAACAAACGACCCTTGCTACAACGCCTGCTGGTCATCTATGTCGCGTTTTTCATCGTACTGGCCGTCAGCATCGCGCACAGCCTGCTGCCCAACTTCACCAAAGGGTTCGGACAGGGCACCGAACTGGGCAAGGAGATCGCCGCGGAGTGGATGCAGGGAAATCCCTGCGCGTTCTACCTGCTGAGCGACGTGGCCGTACACGCGCCGGTGCCGCTCGGCGAGGCGGATTCGACGGCGACGGGCCGCCGCGTGCAGGCGACCGCAGGCTGCCTCGAGCTGCTGGTGGTCGAGGAGGCGCCGGGCGCCACGCCCCTGGGCATGGCCTTCCGGTCGATCGGCGGCACGCCGTGGCTCTATGCGCTGACGATGCTCAACGCACTCGTCTATCCGGCGATCATCGTGCTGATGTGCATCATCATCCGCTCGCTGCGCCGCAGCATCCGCAACGAATGCACCCTCGACCGGCGCAACACCCGCTACCTGCGGGCCATCGGCGTGCTGACGATCCTCTCCGAACTGTGCGGCGACCTGTCGGCCTGGTGGATGAACCGGCGTGCGGCCGAGGTGCTGGCCGGCACGGGGCTGGAGGTCGACACCGGCTTCGCCGTGTCGTACGGCACCATCATCATGGGTATTCTCGTGCTGTTCGCCGCCGAAGTGTTCGCGATCGGACAGCAGCTGAGCGAAGAACAGAAACTTACCATCTAACCGACCGGACATGACTACCGCATACGACCCGTTCATCCTACCCGGGGGGGGGATTTCCCGATCCGGAGATACTGACGCGCACACGGCACCCCGTGCGGCGCATTGCGCTACGAACCGAGCAAGCAGCAGAGCATTATGGCGATAATCATCAACATCGATGTCATGATGGCCAAGCGCAAGATGTCGCTGGGCGAACTTGCCGAGCGGGTGGAGATCACGCCCGCGAACCTGTCAATCCTCAAAAACGGCAAGGCCCGGGCCATCCGGTTCTCGACCCTCGAAGCGGTGTGCCGCGAGCTGGACTGCCAGCCCGGCGACATCATCGAATACCGGCCCGATCCGGAGCCGTAGCGCACCTGCCCGCACGGCCGGCAGCGGACGATCCGGCCGCCGCACGCGCGGCGCGAGACCGGAGACCGCACGACGGGCGGCCCGCAGAGCCCACCGGGAGAGGCTTCCGACGGACGGCCCCCGACTCCGCGCCCGACACGACGAACCTCGTGAAAACGAAATAAAAAGCGAACGAAGATGAAAAAAATCCTGACAGCTGTCGCAGCGCTCGCCGTCTGCGGGAGCACCCTGGCGCAGATCGACCCGATGGCGCCCATACCGGCCGACACGGCCCTGCGCACGGGACGCCTCGCGAACGGCATGACCTACTACGTCCGGCACAACGAAAAGCCGAAAGGACAGGCCGACTTCTACATCCTGCACAACGTAGGCGCCATCCAGGAGAGCGACTCGCAGCAGGGCCTCGCCCACTTTCTGGAGCACATGGCCTTCAACGGCACGACCAACCTGCCGGGCAAGCAGCTGACCGAATACCTGGAGAAGGTGGGCGTGAAATTCGGCGCCAACCTCAACGCCGGGACCGGCTGGGACCAGACGACCTACCTCATCAAGGACGTGCCCACCGTGCGCGAAGGGATCGTCGACAGCGCGCTGCTGATTCTGCACGACTGGTCGCACTTCATCGCCCTCGAGCCCGCCGAGATCGACGCCGAACGGGGCGTCATCATGGAGGAGCTGCGCACGCGCGACGGCGCGGGATTCCGTTCGATGATCGAAATGGTCAAGGCGCTGGGCAAGGACTCGAAATACGAAAAACGCAACCTGATCGGCTATCTGGACGGGCTGAAGAGCTTCTCGCACGACGAGCTGGAGGCGTTCTACCGCCAGTGGTACCGGCCCGACTACCAGGCCGTCGTCGTCGTGGGCGACGTGGACGTCGACGCCGTGGAGCGAAAGATCCGCGAGCGGATGAGCGACATTCCCGCCCCCGCGGCCGACGCGCCGCAGAAGGAGGCCTACGTCGTGCCGGACAACGCGGAGCCGATCGTCTCGATCTACACGGACAAGGAGATGCAGGGCTCGGCCGTCAAGTATTTCTTCAAGCGCCCGGCAACGCCCGCACAGCTCAACGGCACCCCCTACGGCCAGCTGCTCGCGCTCGTGCAGCAGTATATGTGCGAGATGGCCAACGCCCGGCTGCAGGAGATCGCCATGCAGCCCGACGCTCCGTTCCTGAGCGCCGGCATGGATTCGGGCGACATCCTGGGCATCATCCCCACGATGGAGACGACGGCCATCATGTTCCGCACCGAAGACGGCAAGATCGCCCCGGGATTCGAGGCGATCTGCACCGAGCTGGAGCGGATCCGCCGCCACGGCTTCACGGCCGGCGAGTTCGAGCGGGCGCAGAACGACCTGATGCGCCGCGCCGAACAGCACTACGCCAACCGCAACGACCGCCGCAACGGCGACTACGTGGCGACCTATCTCGAAAACTACGCCAAGAACACGCCGATGCCCGACGCCGAGACCGAATGGCGGATGGACAGCCTGCTGATCCGCCACACCGTCACGGTCGAGGCCGTGAACGCCGCGGTCCGCGACCTGTTGCGCCCCGAGAACCAGGTGATCGCCGTGACCGCTCCCGAGAAGGAGGGCGTGACGGTCCCCACGGCCGAAGAGCTGCTGGCCATCCGCGCGAAGGCGGCCGAAGCCGACGTGGCGCCTTACGAAGACGACACGGTGGCGCTGCCCCTCATTCCGGACGAGACGCCGCTGCCCGGGTCGCCCGTGGTCGAGACCGTCCGCAACGAAGCCTACGGCACGACGGAGTGGGTGCTCGCCAACGGAGCCCGGATCATATTGAAACCCACTACCTTCAAGGCCGACGAGGTGCGCCTCGCCGTAACGGCCGAGGGCGGTCTGTCGCGCCTCGGCGACGACGAATTCTACCTGGGCGAGATGATGCCCAACGTCAATGCGCTGTCGGGTCTGGGCGGGTTCTCCGCCACGGAGCTGAAGAAGCAGCTCTCCGGCAAATCGGTCTCGGCCTCGACCGCCGCGGACAACTATTTCAGCCGCATGAACGCCTCGTGCTCGCCCAAGGACCTGGAGACCATGCTGCAGCTGGTCTACCTGCAGTTCACCGCCCCGCGCTTCGACCGCAACGACTTCGACAAGCTGGTGCAGATGCTCCGCGCGCAGCTCGACAACGTGGGCAGCAACCCCGACTACCTGGCCGAGAAGGAGTTCATCGACACGGCCTACGGGCACAATCCGCGCCGGCAGCTGATCTCGCCCGAGATCGTCGACACCTACCGCTTCGAAGCGCTGCCGACCGTCTACGGCAAGCTCTACCCCGGAGCCGGAGGCTTCACCTTCGTCTTCGCGGGCAACGTCGACCCGGCGACGCTCCTGCCGCTGGCCGAGAAATACATCGGTTCGATCCCCGCATCGGCCCCGCTGACCTGCACCGACGACAAGGCCCGTCCGGTCGAGGGCGAAGTGACCAAAGAGTTCTCCGTGCCGATGCAGCAGCCCAAGGTGACGGTCAACTACCTCTTCTCGGGCACGATGCCCTACACGCTGGAGAACAAGCTGGCGCTCACGTTCCTGGCCCAGGCGCTCGATTCGCGCTACCTGGTCTCGATCCGCGAGGAGAAGGGCGGCACCTACGGCGTGAGCGTGCGCCCGAGCACCGAGTACGTCCCGCAGCCGAGCTACGAGCTGAGGATCTCGTTCGACACCAACGACGAGATGGCCGACGAGCTGAGCGAGATCGTGCTGAAGGAGCTGAACGAGATCGCCGAAAACGGACCCCTCGCCGAGGATGTCGAGAAGACGCGCGAATACCTGCTCAAGAGCTGGAAAAACAGTCTCGAACAGAACGGCAGCTGGATGAGCTACATCCAGCAGCTCAAGGGCAGCGGACTGGACTACATCGCCGACTATGAGAAGGCGGTGCGGGCGCTCGGCAACAACGACGTGCGCCGCATGGCCCGGAAGATTCTAGACGACGCCAACCGGGTGAAAGTCGTCATGCGACCCGCGACGGCCGAATAGCCGACCGGCCCGCCCGTTCGGCCGAAGCGGCCGAACCCTCCGCAGCGAGCGGCTGTCGGACAAGACCGATTCTGCGATTCGCCCCTGCCGGCACCTACTGCGACGGGGATGCCTTTCGACATCGGAAACTCGTCCGACAGCCGTTCGCTGCGTGCGTGTCCGGGAACCCCGCGCCCCGGAACGCCGAAACGCGAAGGAGCGGGCCGGCCGGAACAATCGGAGCGACGACGACTGCGACAACAACAGCGACAACGACAGTAGCAGCGGCGACAATAACGACAACGGTAACAAAAATCCGAGAAACGCCCGGCGGCAACCAGTTTGTCACCGGCTTTTTGTAAATCCGAAGGGAAAAATAGTACCTTTGCGGATGCGATCGGCGGCTTCGGCCGTCCGCGCCGGACATGCGGCTCCGCGACGAGGGGCTGCGGACGTTGCCGAAACGGAGACGCGCCTGCACCCGGATTCGGGCCCGCGTCCGGAATCCGATCCGAGGACTCCTCAGGGAGCCGGACAGCGACCGGACGCGACCGGACGCCGCGGCCCGGAATCGCGGAGCGCAACCGCCCCGATCGACAGAACGACACACCGACTCAAACCCTTCTCCGCCATGAAAGAGAGCCTCGCGCTGTTCCTGCGCATCTATCTCAAACTCGCTCTGCTGGCGATCGCCGTCGGCACGGCGGTCCGCATCGTGCTGCTCTTCAACGAACAGACCTCCGACCTGGGCTTCACCCCCGGCGAATGGCTCCAGATCTTCCTGCTGGGCGCCGTGAACGACCTGTGCGCCCTGACCGTCGGATTCTTCTTCCTGTGGCTCTTCGCGATGAGCCTCTCGGAAGGCAAGTACCGCAAACCCTGGGGCTATCTCATCCTGGCGGTGCTGACGGGGCTGTTCCTCTACGTCAGCTGCTTCCACACGATCTTCGACGAATACGGCAGTGTCGTGCCGGCCATAGCCTCCGCCCTGACGGGCTATTGGGCCGCGAGCTTCGCCCTGCGGCTCTTCTGCAAGGGATTCCGACACCGCTGGACCGCCGTGTGGTTCGCCGTGCTGCTCGCCTGCTACGTGGGCGGCATCGTCTTCAACGCCGTGAGCGAATACTTCTTCTGGAGCGAGTTCGGCGTGCGCTACAACTTCATCGCCGTCGACTATCTGGTCTACACCAACGAAGTCGTCGGCAACATCCGCGAATCCTATCCCGTGGTGCCCATCTTCGCGGGCGTACTGCTGGCGACGCTCCTGCTGTGCCGGCTCCTGTTCCGCCGCGAGCTGCGGCGCACCGACGAGCTGCTCGGCATGAAGTGGAAGGCCGTGGCCGCCCCCGCCTACGTCGCAGCCCTGCTGCTGGCGACGGGCACCCTCACGTTCTGCACGCGGTTCCAGCAGCACGAGAACGTCTACGTCAACGAGCTCCAGGCCAACGGCGCCTACAAGTTCTACGATGCGTTCATCAAAAACGAACTGAACTACAAGCAGTTCTACCCCACTCTGCCCGACGCCGAGGCCGCTGCTGTCGTCTACGGCATCTACGGCAGCACGGAGGACAACCGCCGGACGATCGCCGGCGCGCCGGACGAACTGCGGCGCAACATCGTGCTTATCACCATCGAGAGCATGAGCGCCGGCTATCTGGAGCATTTCGGCGACCGACGCCACCTCACGCCGACACTCGACTCCCTGTACGGGAGGGGGTTGGCCTTCGAACGGCTCTTCGCCACGGGTAACCGCACCGTACGCGGACTGGAGGCCGTCACGCTGTCGCTCCCGCCCTGCCCCGGCCAGAGCATCATCAAGCGGCAGCACAACGCCGGCATGCACTCCACGGGGGCCATGCTGCGCGAAAAAGGCTACACCGTAAAGTATTTCTACGGCGGCAACAGCTATTTCGACAACATGGAGACCTTCTTCTCGGGCAACGGCTACGACATCGTGGACCAGCGTCAGTACGCCCCCGAGGAGATCACGTTCGCCAACATCTGGGGCGTATGCGACGAGGATGTCTACGCCAAGGCGCTGCGGACGTTGGACGAAGACGCCCGCAGCGGCAAACCCTTCTTCGCCCATCTGATGACCGTGAGCAACCACCGGCCCTTCACCTATCCGGCGGGAAAGGTCGCTATTCCGAACGATGCGAAATCGCGCGCCGGAGGGGTGATGTACACCGACTATGCGCTGGGCCGCTTTCTGGAGGAGGCGCGCAAACGGCCGTGGTTCGACCGGACGGTCTTCGTCATCACGGCCGACCACTGCGCATCGAGCGCCGGACGCACCGAGCTGCCGCTCGAAAAATACCACATTCCGGGCGTGATCTACGCTCCGGGATTCATCGCCCCGGCGCTCGAAACGCGCACCGTCTCGCAGATCGACCTGATGCCCACGCTCTTCTCGCTGCTCGGCATGAGCTACGAGGCGCACTCCTATGGCAAGAGCATCTACGATCCGAGCTTCGTCGAACGCGCCTTCATCGCCACCTATCAGGATCTGGGCTACCTCGAGAACGACGTCTTCACGGTCCTGTCGCCCATCGAGCGGCACGAACAATACCGCGTCCGGGCGACTCCGGAGAACCCGTTCGTACTCGAGCCGCTCGCCGCGACGGACACGGCACGGCTCCGCCGCGCGATAAGCTGCTATCAGACCTCGGCCGAGTGGAACAACCGGTAACACCGGCAACGTCCGTCGCGCCGCAAAAGAGGCTGCTCCTGCGTAGGGCAGCCTCTTTCGTGTCCGACGGTTGCGACCGCCCCTTGCAGCAGGTCGATCCGGAAGCACGCGCTCCTCAGACCGGCTTCGGGCCGGACGGCGGACAAGACGGCGGACAGAACGGCAGACAGAACGGCAGACAGAACGGCAGACAGAACGGCAGACAGAACGGCGGGTCGCGCAACGGACCGAAGTCCGAACCGGGCGGCGGGCCGGGGCTCAGCACTCCTGTTTCCCGGCATACTCTCTGGCAGTGCGGTTCGGCCCGATCTCCGGTCAGGCGGCCAGAATGACCGGTCCGACCGAAACGGACCCGATCCGAGCTGCCCGGATGACCCGCGTCAGCCGCTGAGCAGCGGCGAGGCTTTCCCGGCCCGCACACGGGTCCGCCGAGCCCACATGAGTCGCGCATAAGTTGCGCATGGCCCACTCCGCCGCTTTCAGTTCCGGCAAAACATATCGACAGGAGCACATAGAGCAGCCGGCAAAAAACATGTCGGCGAGAGCGCGTACCGGCGGAGAATAACAGGCAGATGATCATGCCGGCAAAAAAAGCGGTGCGGAAGTTACCTTCTGCACCGCCTCTTTCACAGCCTCGGGCCGCGCGGAATCCGAATCGGTTCCGGGTCCTATTCTACCTCGACGACGTCCTCCACCCGGTTCAGCGCCAGCTGGTAGGCATCGCGTCCGCCGTCGCTGTACGATCCGGTGTAGAGCGTATAGATCGCCGTGAGATCGACCTTCGTGCCGTCGGCCGGAATCTTGTGTTCGCGGAAGCGCGCATAGCCGCTCGTGCGGACGACGTAGTTGCCCGGAATCTGCGAGATATCGCCGTAGGTGAACCAGGCCGATCCGTAGAAAGGCGTCGATTTGAACGCCACGCCCTGCGTCGGCATGTCGCGCACGGCGGCATAGGTCGCCCACTGGTCGATGTTGCGCCACTGCAGCTCGTCGGGGATGTTCTCGTTGAGAATATCGGGCGAGTTCTTATCGTACGAGGTCGAGTTGGCGAAGTAGTTGGGGAAGGTGTTCTGGTAGCCCCACTGCGCCTTGCCGAACTTGCTCCGCACGCCCTCGAAACGCACCAGGCGCCCCAGGACCATGTAGGTATCGTTCGTGTCGTAGCGGAGCACGCTCCGGTAGTTGTCGGCCGTGACGACCAGCGTATCGGCCTGCGTCATGGCCAGCTGCTCGCCCGTGAAGACATGCCGGTCGATGTCGATCCCCGTGAGGCTGTTGTTGGCGTAGTTCGACTGCTGCGAGGCGATGCCCACGCTCAGCATGCCGCGGTAGTCGCCCAGGACCAGCCCCTGCAGCTTCACGTAGACGCGCGTGCCCACGGGCCAGAAGATGTAGTTGCCCGTGTTGAGTTTCAGCTCGATAGCCGCGGCATCGGAGGCGTCGGAGACCTCGTTGTCGAAAATGTAGAGCGACTTGTAGATGTTGTTGGCCCGGTCCGAGGAGATCACCTTGCCGCGGATGACGATATTCTCGTCGATCTTCATCGACTTGCCCACGGCACCGTGACCGGCGAAGGGATATGCGGTGTAGAACATCTCCTTCACCTCCTTGATCGACATGATCCGTGCGTCGGCGAAATCCGCATCGGTGTAGACATGGGCGGGGGCGGGCATGTCGAAATCGTTGTAGCATCCGACCGCTGCGAAGCCCACGAACGCCGCCATGCATATTTTTACCAATCTGTTCATAGTACTTGCTTTTTATCGTTAGCCTCCGGCATCAGAAGCGGAAATAGAGATTCAGGTAATAGGTCGTTCCGAACATGTAGAAATATTTCGAGTCGAACGGCTGATAGCTGGTCGAGGAGGTCAGGTCGCTCTCGGCGATACGCGTCTGTTCGTAACCGCCCGTGCGGATGTCCTGGTCGTTGAGAATGTTCTTCACCTCGAGGCTGAAGCCCAGCGTGTACTTGCGCTGTACATACCAGTTCTTGCCGATGCTGGCATTGAGCGTGTAGGCCGAGCCGAACTTCTCCTGCCGGCGGATATTCGCCAGGTCCTCCATCGACATGCCGCCCTCGTCGATCACGGCGTCGGTGCGGTAGATGGGGCTCATCGAGAGGTACTGGTTGTTGTAGTAGTTCCAGTCGACCGAAAGGAAGAGGTTCTTGTTGCTGCGGAACGACAGGCCGAGGTTCAAGGCCGTCTGCGGCGAGCTCTCGACGCGGAAATTCTTCCAGTAGACCTTGCCTTCGGAGACGATGCGCGCGCTGTTGTCCTGCGTCTGCACGTAGTCGGGATCCGAGTCGTAGGTGTACTGTCCCAGGCTCAGGGCGCCGTTGAACGACAGGCCGCGGTAGATGGGCACCGACACGGCGGCCTCCAGACCGAAGTGCAGCTTGTCGATGCCGCTCATGGCGAAGTTCGTGAAGGTGGCGGCCACGTCGTCGTAATAGGAGATCACCTTCGTGGTGTTCTTCATCGTGGTGTAGTACCCCGAAACGCGGGCCTTGACATCGCCCAGACGCAGGTTGTACGACGCGTCGATGCCCAGCACCTGCTCGGTGCCGATGCCCGGCGTGGCCGTATTGCGCGTACGGGGCGACACGAACGCCGACTGGAATTCGGGCGCATCCTGCATGTAGATCACGTTGGCCTCGATGGCGTGCGAGCCCGAGAAGCGGTAGCTGAAGTTACCCTTCACCTTGTAGGTGAAGTACTTCTGCACGTCGGAATTGCCCTTCGAGTTGTAGGGGAACAATCCCTTGCGCCACAGGCCTTCGCGCCACAGCGCCGCGCTGCCGACCTCGCCGCCCACATTGGCGCGGAACCCGCCGAAGCTCATCTCGTACATCAGCCAGCCGCGCGTGCGGAAGACATGCGCATAGTAGTCGTAATTGATCTTGTCGCCCGTCCTGGCCTTGTAGGCGTGGCCGTGGCGCAGGTAATACTCCACGTCGTTCTGCGCCGAGATGGGGCTGGAGACCATGTCGCGCTCGGCGAACTTGTCGACATTGGCCCAATACTGGCCGCCCATCAGGTCCTTCACCTCGGAGTAGTACTCCGTCCGGTTGCGGCGCAGCGCGACGCCGCCGTGCAGCCGGGAGTTGTTGCGGAACATGTGCGAGAAGTTGGCCGCGAAATTCCAGTCGAGCTGGTCGGTATGGCGCTCCTCGACGATGTAGTTCGAACGGCGGCCCGGGCCGTAGGTCGCCTCGTCCTCCGGATCGGTCTGGCGGTAGTTGGCCCGATACATCTCGTCCCAGTCGAAATGGCGGATGTTCATGTAATTGGCGCGCCATGCGTCGTAATAGAGACCCGCCGACATCGGATCCTGCTTCAGCACGAAGAAGCTGGGCAGGTAGCGGTAATAGTCCGGACGCGGATCGGGGCCGTTCTGCCACGTGAGGGCCGAATAGCCGTTCTTGCCGAAGCGGAGCGACGTGGCCAGATCGATCTTCGAGCGGTCGCTGATGTCGAACGTGTAGTTCATCATCACCAGCGGCTCGTGGTTGTCGCGCACGCGGGCGTTGCGTTTCTTACCGTTCTGATAGCCCCAGTTGGGGTTGTAGTAGTTGTTGCCCACCAGGTCGTAGGCCTCCTGCACGGCGGCCTGCTGCGCTCCGCGCTCCGTGGGTGCGCCGAGCAGGGTCAGCGACAGGCGGTGCCGGTCGTTGAAACGTTTTTCGACGGCGGCGAAATAGCCGTAGGCATTGTAGTAGACCCCGTCGACATAGGAGTTCCCGCCCTGGCGCGAGGAGAACGAGAAGGCATAGGCCCAGCCGTTGTCCTGGTAGCCGGAGGCATAGGTGACCATGGCGCGGAAGCGGTACATCTGATTGGCGCTGACGACGCTGGCGCGCAGTCCCTTGCGCATCTGCGACGGGCTGGTGACGATGTTCGTCGTACCGCCGATGCCGCCCACGCCCACCTCCGCGGCCTGCAGGCCCGAGGTGACCTCCTGGTTGCGCGTGGCGTCGTTCAGACCGCTCCACAGCGACCAGGGCGTGTAGCCCGTCACGGCGTCGTTGAGCTGGATGCCGTTCATGTAGACGTCCTGGTACTGCGAGTCGTAGCCGCGGACGTTGAAACGCATCTCGCTGAACTTGTACGACGCGATGTTGTTGAAGACGTCCTTCGACGCCGACAGCGACGTGGGAAGCGCCTGGGCGTCGTCGGCCGATTCGGTGTCGAACTCGGCGAAGATCGAGTCGTCGAGCACCTGCTGCGGCGCGGCCGGAACGAGGACGACCGTGTTGATGTCGCGCACCATGCGGTCCACGCGCACCGCGATCTCCAGCGGCTCGAACTCGGCGGCCTCGAACGTGAGCGCGTATTCGCCGGCGGGGATGTTCTCGAAGAGGAAGTCGCCCTGGGCGTCCGAAACGGCAGTCGCGTCGCCCGGCGTCATGGTCACCTTCACGTTGTCGAGCGCCACGCGGCCCGCACGCGACACGACCCGTCCCCGGATGCCGCCCTCCTGCGCATAGGCCGCGAACGACACGAGCGAAAGCGCCAGAATGAGTAGATTTTTCAGTTTCATATACGAACAGTTTATTTGGCGAAGTAGATGTATACGGGGAAGTGGTCGCTGTAGCCGCCCTGGAAATTGTTACCCACGTACGTGCGGAGCGGATAGCCTCTGAACGAGCCCTCCTTCTGCACCATATAGTATTGTTTGAAAATGTTGCCGTAGAATTTCGAGCCGGGGGCCTTCCGCAGCTTCAGCGCCCCTTCCGACCCCGTGGCCAGGTTCTCCGTCACCACGATGTTGTCGAACAGGTTCCACGCGTCGCCGTAGGCCAGCGTGCCGAGCCCCGCCTTGAGCATGTCGGCGAACGGATTGTAGAAATCGCCCTTGCCGAGCTCCTTCATCTTCGCCCGGGCGCCCAGCCCCTCGGCGATGCTCGGGTCGGTCGGGTCGTCGTTGAAGTCGCCCATGGCGATCACCTTGGTCGCAGGGTTGATCTTCAGCACCGAGTCGGCGATGCGGCGCATCTGCTCGCCTACGGCGATCCGCTTGAACTCCGAGGCGTCCTTGCCGCCCAGCCGCGAAGGCCAGTGCGCCACCATGAAGAAGAAGGGCTCCTCCTCGATGGTGCCCCACATCGTCAGGATGTCGCGGGTCCGGAAGTTGGGCAGCGACGGAATGACGGTCTTCACCGGGTAGCTACCCTCCAGCTTGAAGACGTCGGGCCGGTACATGAAGGCCACGTCGACGCCGCGCGCCTCGGGCGAGTCGTAGTGGACGATGCGGTAGTTCGCCGGCGCCAGCTTGGGCGCGGCGACGATGTCCTCCAGCACCGAACGGGTCTCGACCTCCGAAACGCCGATCACCGCCGGGTAGTTCTTATCGGCGGCCGCCAGGTCGAACAGCACGCGCTCGATGTTGCCCAGTTTCTTGAAATACTTGGCCGAATTCCACTTTTTGGGGCCCTCGGGCGTGAACTCGTCGTCGCGCACCTCGGGATCGTTGATGGTGTCGAAGAAGTTCTCGAGGTTGTAAAACATCACCTTGTAGGGCTTCTGGGCCAGGCACACCGCCACGAACGCGGCGCACAGCAAGGTAAAGATCAGTCGTTTTTTCATCGGTAAAAGTTTTTATTGAACGCCCCAAGCCGAGGGATTGCGCTGCGCCTTGACCGCGTCGGAGACCTGCGGGAAGAAGGTGAAGCCCGTCTGCCGTTCGATCTCGGCCACGCTCCGCGTATCCGACGTCGAAAGCGCATTGGGATAGCCCGAGCGGTTCTCGAACCAGAAGCCGATCGTCTGCAGGTCGGCATCGGAATAGTCGCGCAGCAGATCGCCCTTTCGGCGGATGTTGCCACGGACGGTCCGCAGCAGCACCTTGAAATAGTGCGTCGGAACGGGGCACACCTGGCCGTCCTTGTCGACCGTGGTCGTATTGCGGTTGGCGAAATAACAGCCCGTCACCACATAGAGCGTGTCGGGACACACGTAGTCGCGGCGCACCTTGCCCTCGAGCGTCGCCCAGATCCGCTGGTTGAACGAGCTGACCTGCGGCGTGGCGTTCGAGCAGTAGAAGGTCTGGTACTGCATCTCCAGATTCCCGTTGCGGTCGGCATTGGGAATCTGATGCCCGCGGTCGAAGCCCGCTCCGTAGCCGCCGCGGCCCAGGTTGGCCTGGTACTGCGCCGCGATCTTGGGATCGTAGGCCCACGGGTCGCGATCCGGACGGCCCGAACCGATATGCACGCCGTGCAGCGGATAGGCCACCCACGACGCCGTGTAGGTCGACTTGTCGAAGCAGAGGGTGTAGTTGCGGGCGTTGTAGCCGTCGAGCGCGGCGTAGTGCGTCACATACTGATAGCTGTCGCCGGAGCGGTAGACCGGGATCTCGGGCCACACGGACGCCTGCCCGGTCTGGTAGATGTCGTCGGACGAAACGGTGCTGTACTGCACCAGCCGAAGCAGAACGGGCGCCTCTCCCTCGAACGTGAAGGCGATCTCGGCCGTACGCTCCTCGCGCGTATCGTTCGCCTTGTAGTAGACGAACTGCTCGCGCTCATGCAGGCTCGTACCGACCGTTCCGGTCTTGGTCTTCACCACGCGCGGGAAGACGTCGAACGAAATCCAGTCGCCCGAGACGATCTCGGCCGACCAGGGAGTGCCCGTCCGGCCGCTGACCAACAGCACGACCTGTCCGTTCGTGTCGGGACGCACCGTGACGGCCGGGTCCCACTCCACCTTGTTGACGGACGAACCGCCGCCCTTGCCGTCGTCGTCCTTGCCGCAGGCAGCGATCAGCACCGCCGCCGCGACGCACGCGCCGACGACCGCAAATATGTTCCGAATCCTGTTCTGAATCGATGTCATAGCAATCATTCCGTAAATCGTTGATCGGCCCGCCCCGAAGCGACCTTCAGAGACAACCTACTCCCGGCAGGAGATCCTGCCGGGAGCGAGGTTGCACCGAATCGACGGGGTTATTCGCCGACGGCGAGTTCGAACGAATCGGCCCGCGTGTTCTTGCCGTTCGACGACGGGTGCGAGAACCGGATCTGAACGGACTCCGTACCCTCGGGAACGCTGAAAGTATAGGTTTTCTCGGCGATCGCGCCGCTCTGCGTACCGAGCGAGGTCCAGCTCGTGCCGTCGATGCTGTAGAGCGCCTCAAGCGCCGAACCGCTCGTACCCTGCGCATGCGACAGCGTCAGGCTGGTGGCACCGTAGAGTTTGATGGGCGAGATCGTCCACTCGCCGGCGGCGGACTTGTTGAACCACAGATGGCCATCGACCATATTGGCGCCCGAAGAGGTCGTGGCGCGCACGGCATTGCCCGCATCGGCCGTGTAGGTCACCTTGTAGTCGGCGCCGTCCGGATTGTAGAGCGTCTGTCCGGCGTAGTCGTAGCCGTCGAGCGTGCTGTTGCTGGTGAACGTCGTGCTGTTCGCACCGTACGAAGCCCAGGTCTCGGCCCAAAGCACCGTACCGGCCTCGGGGGCGCTGCCGCCCGTATTGCCGGCTGCGATGCTGACCGGAACCTCCACGCTGTTACCGCCGGCCACCGAGATCGTGAGCGTCTGGTTCACCGCGTCGCCCATGTTGGCCTCGGCCGTCACGGTCACCGTATTGCCGCTGACCGTCGCCCCGAGCAGCCCCGAGAGGCCCGATGCCGTGAGGGCGTTGTCGCCCTGGTCGGCCACCGTCACGGCGATGGTCTGCGTGCCGCCCGCCGCCTCGAAATCGATCTTCGCGGGATCGACGGCCGTGATCTCGGGCTTGGTGGTCGTCGAGCCGCCGCCCTCGCCGTAGGAGAGCGTCAGCTTGGCGATATGCAGGTTCTTGCTCGAACCGATGTAAATGCGGTAGGAGGTGTTGTTCTCCGTACCGGAGAGCGTCCAAACGCCCGTATCCCCGGCATTCATCGCGATGGCGTCGCCACCGGTCACGGTCTCGCCCGCGAGCGTCTGCACCGAGACGTTGACGTTGCTGCCGCCGCCGAGCGCCTGCACGAGCGTCACGCCCGTAAGCGCCTTGCCCGCAACGGCGGGCAGTTCGATATACGAGCCCTGCTTGCCGATGAACAGCGAGGCGGGGTTGCCGTCCTGATAGGTATTCTCCCACCAGTAGAACTTGTCGGCCGCATGCACCGTGAAGGTCCTGCCGTCGATGGTGTAGGTGCCGTCCTTCGCAGCGGCGTCGCGGCCGGGCAGCGCCGGCGAGGCCATGTCGGCACCGCGGCTGAAGTCCACCGTAACCTCGCTGCCGTCACCCGGATCGGTCGACGACCCTGCGGCCTGCGACACGGCGACGGTCTTGCTCTCCGCAACGCCCGTAGCCGCCACGACGACCGAACCCAGCTCCTTGACCGACGTCTCCGTGTTGGCGGCCGAAGCGGTCACCGTGACGGTGGCGTCGCCCGTGCCGCTGGTCTTGTCCAGCGTGAAGCCCGAGCCGGAGAGGGTCGCCGTCCAGGCGGCGGTCGTCTTGATTTCGAAGGTCTTGGTTGCGCCCGCCGCATTGCCGAGCGAAAGGCTCAGCGGCGACACCTCCAGCGTGGCGGTCGTGCCGCCCTGACCCAGGTCGACGGTCGTGCCGCCCTGGCCCTCGTAGACGCGCAGGTCGTCCATACGCGCATTGCCCACGGCCGACGACCATTTCACATAGAGATAGTCGATGGCGTTGGCCAGCGTGAAGTCGATCTTGGCCAGTTTCCACTCGGGCGAAGCCCCCTCGACGGCATTCACCGCGAAGTCGAGTTTCGTCCACGTCGTGCCGTCGCCGGAAACCTCCAGCACGATGGCGCCGGTCTCGTAAGCCGACGAATTGCCGTAGACGCCGAACTGGATCGTCAGGTTCTTCTGGCCCTTCAGCACCAGCTTGTCGACCTCGAAATAGTTCTTGTCGATGGTCTTTCCCGAGGGGAACCAGCAGTGGCCCTCGCCCGAGAAGGGAGGATTGGGCGACGAGGCGCTGTTGGCGATGCGCGCCGACGTGCTGTAACTCTTATAGGTCGTCGTACCCTCGACGTAGCCCGAACCCGACTTGATATTGGCCGCATTCTTGTCCGTATAGGGCCAGTAATTACCGTCCTTGACCGGCGTACCGAAGGTCTCGTAGAAAATATCGTCGGTCGCGGTGCCGCCGTCCGCCTCCTGCGAGACGGCTACGGTCTTCTCCGCAACGGGAGTCATACCCTCCGCCGTAGCCAGATAGACCGTAACCGTGGCGTTTTTCGCCTGGTCGGTCGTGTTGGCCAGCGCCTTGACGGTCACAGTGCTGCCCGAAAGCGAAACGGGGAACTGCGTATTGTCGCTCGACTTGACGTAGAGGTTATAGGCGCCCTGGTTCGCCACCGTCACGGCGATCGTCTTTCCGGTATCGTCGCCGGCGGCCGCGAATGCGAGCGACGAGGGGTTCACGGAGATCGACGGAGCGGTCGACGTGCCGCCATCGCCGTATTTCAGCGTCAGCCGGTACAGCTGGGCATTGTAGCCGTTCGTGTTATCGGCCGTGATGAAGAGCCGGTACGAGGTATTCTTTTCCGTGCCGGACAGGTTGTAGGTGTACGTACGGTCGGCATTCTCGCCCTGCGAAGCCCATACGATGGCCTCGCCGCCGGCGACAACCGTTCCGTCCGTCGCGCTGACGCCCACCTTCACATTGGTCGACGCTGCGGCGGGAACGAGGCACTCGACCGAAACCAGCGCCTTGTCGGCCATGGCCGGCAGATCGATATAGGCGCCCTTCTTGCCGATCATCAGGTAATAGCGCGTGCCCTGGTACTCCTTGCCGCGGTAATAGCCGTTGCCGCTGCCGCCGCCGGCCAGCGTGTAGGTCACGCCTGCGAAACTATAGGTTTCGGGGCCCATCTTCTTGTCGCCCGAGGAGGTCGGGAAGCCGCTGGCGGGATACGTTCCCTCCACCGTGAAATCGGTGACGATTTCATCGCCCGAAGGAGCGGAGCCGGCCGCCTGCTGCGAGACGGTCACCGTCTTGGCGGCGTCGCCGCTCTTGAAGACGATCGAACCCAGTTCCACAGCCGCATCCGAAGCGTTGTCGGCGGTCGCCGTCACGGTGACGGTCGCCGTACCGGCCTCGCCCGAAGTGACGTCGAGAGTGAAACCTTCGCCCGAGAGTTCGGTCTCCCAGGCGGCCAGCGCCTTCACCGTGAGGGTGGCCGTGGCACCCGCCTTGCCTTCCAGCGACACCTCGGCAGGCGATACGGTCAGCGGTGCGGGTTCGCCCACGTTGATGATCTCGCCGCCGTTGCTGGTGACGAGTTTCACATCGTCGATACGGTAGTTGCCGTCGGCCGGCTTGGTGGACATGAACTTGATGTAGAGTGCGTCGACGTGTTTTGCGAGCGTGAAGTCGATCGTGGCGAGGTTCCAGTTGTTGCCGGCCACGAAACCGTCGAACTTATAGGGCACGGGCTCCGTCCACTCCTGGCCGTCGGCGCTGAACGCCACGGTCAGCTGGTTGAAGATCTCGATGTTGGGAGCCTGGTAGTAGCTGGCGCCGAAGGTCAGCGTGTAGGTGTCGATGTCGGCCGGGAGCGTGATGTCGTTGATGACGAAGCTCGTCTCGCCGCTGCCGAACATCAGGTTCGAACCGCCCGAACCCGCATAGTTGCTGTACGACGTGCTGACCAGGTTGCTGCGGATGTCGCAGCCGCTGCCGCCGTAGGTGACCGTCGAGGCGCCCTCGCCCGTCTTGTCCCAGCCGGTGTAGGCGTCGACCTTCGTATTGCTGCCCGTCGTACCGAAAGTCTCGTTGTAGATGAGCTGCTCGGGAACGACGTGACCCTGCGTGAGCGTCACCTCCTGGGTGATATAGGGTCCGTAGGGGTTGACAACCTGGAACGTCAGCTTGGCCGAACGACCGCCCACCGTGGCCGGCAGGTTGAAGCTCACCTCGCCGCTGCCCCTGCCCTCCGTCGCGGAAGGACGTACCCAGTCGGCATCCTTTTCCTCGACGATCAACTGCCAGGGACGGTTGGTCTTGACGGCGAATTTGCCCGTCGAACCCTCGGCGGGAGCACCCGACTCATCGAATGCCAGCTGGGGGGGGGTCACCTCGAGATAAGGCATCCCCTCGTCGTTGTCTTCCACGCAACCTGCGAACGCCAGGGCGGCGCAGGCGAAGCATGCGGAGAACAGCAACTTCCAAAGATTGAACTTTTTCATGAGAGAAGTTTTTTAATATAAATTAGTTAAAAATCGTTCGTTTTGCTCTTGCGCCCCTTACGATTCCGAATCGAAAAGGGGAAATACGGTGTAAAGTTAAAATTTTTCCCCGAACCGACAAAACATATCGGCCCCTTTTCGTACGCCGGACGGGCCGATTCGCAACGCGTTGCGTCGGCGCATCGGAAATCGGGACGCGCATCCCCGCCGCACCCGACGGAGCGGCGGCCCGAAGGCAGTGCGCCGCGCGGAGGTCCGTTCCCGGCCGCCGCCGGAAGAAGACCGGCCGCACGACCGCGTCAGGCGCGTCAGCGGATCCGGTCGAGCGAACGCACCAGCAGTTCGTCGCGCAGGATCGCACGGGCCGCCAGGTAGCCGAACAGCAGGCAGACCGCAGGCAGCGCGATGGCGGGCCGCATCCCCTGCGTATGGAACTCCATATCGGCGAAGACCCGGTAGCTCAGGTAGTAGTAGATCGCCTCCATGGCCACGGCGCCCAGCAGCAGCACCAGCTCCACGGCGCACAGGCGCAGCTGTAGCATCCGGCGCTTGAAGAGGAAAATCGTCGCCAGCGGCAGCAGCGTCGCCGCGGCGAGCAGCGCCCCCATGTAGGGGGTCGAATGCACGGCCTCGCCCGCGCCGTCTTTCAGGGCGAAGGCATGGAGCGTGAAGGTCTCGGCGCCGCTGCCGAACCAGGCCAGCGGCAGCAGCAGCGTCGCGCCCGTAAGCAGCGCGACGACCAGCAGGTAGAGAGTCTGAATGCGTTGTATCATCTGAACGAGTTCGATAAATTCAATCCAATGTTTCGTCGATCATGTATTTGTTCCGATCGCCGGCTCTCCTGTTCACCAGTTCGCCCAAAAATCCCGCCAAAAAGAGCTGAACGCCCAGGATGACGGACAGGATGGCCAGGTAGAAGAGCGGCTGATCGGCCACGGGGCGCAGCGGAAGGCCCTGCATCTGCTTGCAGATCTTCGTGGCGAGGATCCACACCGTCGTCGAGCCGCCCACCAGGAACATCAGCGTCCCCAGGCTGCCGAAGAAGTACATCGGCGACCGGCCGAAATGCGACATGAACCACACCGTGATCAGATCGAGGTAGCCCTTGACCATCCGTTCGATCCCGAATTTCGACACGCCGTACTTGCGCGCGCGGTGCTCGACGACTTTCTCGCCGATGCGCCGGAAGCCGGCCTGCTTGGCCAGCATGGGGATGTAGCGGTGCATCTCGCCGTAGACCTCGATCGCCTTGACCACCTTGCGGCGGTAGGCCTTCAGCCCGCAGTTGAAGTCGTGGAGCCGGATGCCCGACACCGTGCGGGCCGTCCAGTTGAAGAACTTGCTCGGCAACCGCTTGTCGAGCGGATCGTAGCGACGCTTCTTCCAGCCGGACACCATGTCGTATCCCTCTTCGAGGATCATGCGGCGCAGTTCGGGGATCTCGTCGGGCGAATCCTGCAGGTCGGCATCCATCGTGACGACCACCTCCCCCTCCGCCGCGGCGAAACCGCAGTAGAGCGCGGCCGACTTGCCGTAGTTGCGGGCGAAGCGGATCGCGCGCAGCGCCGGATAGCGCTCCTTCAGGCGCCGGATCACGGCCCACGAATCGTCGTCGGAGCCGTCGTCGATCAGAATCGCCTCGTACGAAAAGGCGTGCTCGCGGGCCACCCGGTCGATCCAGGCCGCCAGTTCGGGCAGCGATTCGGCTTCGTCGTAGAGCGGCACGACGACCGAGACATCCAGTTTTTCCATAGGTATCAATCGTTTGACTGCGAATCGAACGGCTGCGGCGCACGCGCGAGCACGCCCGCGATGATGAGTCCGAAGATCAGGCCGAACAGCACGCTCGACCACACGCCGCCCAGCACCGTCGAGAAGATCGACGGAGCGGGCGTTTCGCGGATCCGGTCGACGACCTCCAACATCGTTTCGGCAAGCGGCGTACCGCTCACGCCGATCAGGCGGACCACCGTGTCGGACAACCGGTCGATATACTCGCCGTAGCCCAGCAGCAGGTGGATGTAGACGTAGTTGCCCGCCCCCAGAATCACCCCGGCGAAGGCCGAAGCCGTCAGCGCGAAGCCGTAACCCCGGCCGAACGAAAAGCCTTCGGCCGCAGTGCTGCGCAGCGACAGCCTGCGCGCAGCCGCATAGAGCAGATAGAAGTGCAGCGCCGCAGCCACGAAATACTCCATCAGGATCAGCAGAGCCCGCGCCAACAGGATCGACGGGGAGGGCTCTCCGCCGTTCGAGAATCCCAGCACCAGCTTCAGCTCGAACGTCGAGGAGAGGACGAGCAGCAGTCCGACGATGGCACCGCAGCGGGCCGCATCGTTCAAGAAATCGGATTTTGCCATATGTTTCGCATTCGAAATTTTCCGTAAAAAGGGCCGCGCGCCGTCATCGGAGCTCGCCCCGCCCTTCGCGCAGCAGCACCGGTTCGCCGTCGGTGAGGTCCACGACCGTCGTGAACGACGCCTCGCCCATGCCGCCGTCGACGACCAGTGCGACCGTCCGGCCGTAGCGTTCGTCGATCAGCTCCGGATCGGTCGTATACTCCGTCTGCTCGTCCTTCACCGACACGGAGACCAGCGGCGCCCCGAGCATCTCGACGATCGCCCGGGCGATCGGATTGGCCGGGATGTGCGCGCCGATGGTCTTGCGGCGCGACAGCGCCCTGTCGGGCACGCGCGACGAAGCGGGCAGCAGAAACGTAAACGGCCCCGGCAGGTTGCGTTTCAGCACGCGGAACGCCGCATTGTCCACCCGGCAATACTCGGCCAGGCGGGCGATGCCGTCGAAGACCAGCGTCGCTTCGCGACGCTCCTTGCCCCGGAGGCCGAGCAGCCGGTCGACCGTCTTCGGCGCCCCGAGCGAACAGCCGAAGGCATAGACGCCGTCGGTCGGATAGACGACGATCCCGCCGCACTCGAGTGCCGCGACGACCTTCCGAAGCTCCCGCTCGGAGGGATTCCGGGGATAGATTTTCGTCAGCATGGGAGGCAAATGTACGAAAAAATCCGCTACCGCCGCTATCGGATGTTGCGTTTGTTGAGCGCCGCGCTGTATGCGCGCGCATTGGCCTGGTGCTCGCTCAGCGTACGGGCGAAATTATGGTAGCCGTCGAACGTGGCCCGGGCGCAGAAAAAGATGTAGTCGTGGCGCTCGTAGCGGAGCACGGACTCGATCGCATCCAGCCCCGGCATGCAGATGGGCGAAGGGGGCAGCCCTTTATTAATATAGGTATTGTAGGGCGATTCGTACTTCAGATGCCTGTAGAGGATGCGGCGCAGCCCGAAGTCCTGCATGGCGTATTTCACCGTAGGGTCGGCCTGGAGGGGGATTCCCCGGCGGAGGCGGTTCATGTAGACCCCTGCGATGCGCGGCATCTCATCGCTCTTGCGGGTCTCCTCCGCCACGATCGAGGCGAGGGTTATCGTCTCCAGACGGCTCAGCCCGATGCGCGTGCGTGCGCTGTCGCGCGCCCCGGTCCAGAACCACTCGTACTCGCGGTGCATGCGCTCGACGAACCGTTCGGGCGACTCCGTCCAGTAGACCTCGTACGTATTCGGGAGGAACATCGAGAAGAGGGTCACGCTGTCGAATCCGTAGCGTTCGGCCGTCTCCGCCGAGACGAGCACCCGGGCGAAAGCCGCCGAATCGGCATCGAGCTGGCGCCCGAGCCGGGCCGCGAGCTGCCCCGGGGTGCGCACGTTGTTGAGCGTCACGCGCACGGGGGTCTGCAGCCCCAGTTTGAGCATCCGCGCCACCTCGATGACGCTCATGCCCGGGCGCAGCACGTAGTGCCCCGCCTTGAAGGTCTCGGCCAGCCGGATCCGGTCGGCATAGAGCCGGAACGCCCGCCGGTGCGCGAGCTGCGGCAGCAGCGAATCGACGACGGCCCCGTAACCGCTGCCGGCGCTCACGAACAGTTCGCGCTCCTGCTTCACGGCCGATCCGTAGAACTGCACCCGCGCGATCCACAGCCCCGCGATGCCCGCCGCCAGCAGGCAGACGAAGAGCCGAAGCAAATTTTTTCCCTTCATTCCTCCGTTATTTTTTGCAAAGATACAAAATTTTCCTACTTTTGTCGCGGGTAAGTCTTGTACGACCAGCTCCCGCAGAACCCCCCAGGAATCGAGCAAGGGTATGCGGTCGTAGCGGTGCGATACAAGTAGCTTACCCTTTTTTCGTATCCCTGCGCGGGGTGCGGCCGCCCGGCCCGCAGAACGCCCCGCGCTTTCGTCCGCACCGTCACGATCCTGCCTCTCCCCGACCGGCCCCGCCGCACGACCCGGGACTTTCCGCCGCACGGCTTACCGACGACGCAATCCGGCGGCGCAGCGCTTCGGTACGGGGTTCTCCGCCGCAGAACGCCGCCGGCTGCGCCGAAGCGGGAAAAAAGCGGACCGCAGCAAGCGGCCCGCTTGGATCGCCGGAACGACGGCGACCGCAGGATTTCGCACCTCCGGCGCCGATCCGTCAGAATTCGAGCTTCACGCCCACCGTGCAGTTGGCGCCGTATTCGGGATAGAAGGCGTAGCGATAGAGCGGCCGGTCGGCCAGATTGCGCCCCTCGCCGAAAATCGTCACCCGGCCGCCGACGCGCCAGTCCAGATGCACCCGCAGGTCGGCACCGAAAGGCGCCTCGAAATCGCGGACCTCGAAACCGTCGGCAGCGGCATTCCGCCCGATCACCGACCAGCTGCGCGCGCTCTGCAGCCCGACCGACACGCCGAACGTCACCTTGCGGCCCTGGTACTCCGCGCCCGCATGGCCTTCGAACGACGGAAGGCCGTTTGCGAGTTTGCAGCGGGCCGCCTCCCAGCGCCACACGCCCTCGTTGTTGTAGATATTGCAGCGGGCGCCCAGCGAGAGCCGGAAACTGCTCACGGGGCGGAACACCGCTTCGCCGCCGAACGAGGTGACGGTCAGCCGGCCCGCCACCGGAGCGAACGCCCCCAGCAGATCGGCCGACGAAGCCTCGCCGCCGACGGGAACCGAGCACCAGTAGAGGAAATCGTCGCGGATCGAGAATCCGGCGTAGAGCCGGTACGTGAAGCGCTCGCGCCACAGTTCGCCGTCGATCCCCAGCCGGAAATCGTAGCTGACCGTGCTCTTGTCCAACGGCGCGACGGCGATCGCACGGCCGCCCTCCCCGTCGGTCTCCCCGTCGGGATTGCGCACCGGAAAGGCATTGAACACATAGGGATTCTGCCGCGTCAGCGAACGATAGTCGTTCGCATGCACGCCGCCGTCGGCCTCGAAGAACGGTTGCAGGGCCTTCGTCCCCAGATCGAACCGCAGGCGCGCATGGGGAATGACGTAATTTCCGCCCGCGGCCCCGCGGATCCGGTCGCCGCAGTAGTCGGCGCCCGCCACGAAGTCGATGAATCCGCCCGCATAGCCGTAGCGCAGGCCTCCCGTAAAGAGCTGCTCGACACGGCCGTCGATCGCCTTCTGCCCCGCCATGCGGTCGTAGCCGCCCTGCACCTGCACCAGGTGGCGGCCGAAGCGGCGGGCCAGCTTCGCCGAAGCGCCGACGTCCGTCTGCCGGGCCGGATTCCGGTAGCCGGAGAAATCCGAATGGTCCCAGAACAGGCCGGCGCGGAACGCGAGGTCGAAATTCCACCGGTCGAGGTTCTCGAAGTCGTCGCCGAAGCGCAGCGCGAGCTCCGCGTCCCCGTAGTCGGGCCGCATGACGGACGCAGCGCCCGCCTCCGCGTCGGGCGCCGCTTCGCAGGCCCCGTAGCGGCTGTAGAGCCGGTTCTCGTAGCAGACGCTCCCCTCCAGCGTATGCCGGCCGAAATACTTGCCGGCGGCGGCACCGATCCGGTTGGTCATGCGCAGGGCGTCGCGCTTCTGCCCGAAGTCGTTGCGGATGTCGGCGTAACGCCCCTCGTGGTTCACGTAGCCCACCGCATAGCCCGTCCCGGGATGCTGCGTGGCGGCATAGAAGTCGAGGACCGAGTTGAGCGGATAGCCCGCGCCCGCCTTGAGGTAGAACGGCCGCGGACGGTTGAACTCCCAGTAGGTCACCTGCGCCGGACGAATGGGCCGCGTATCGAACTGCGACGCGAACGACAGCGGCGTGATCGAATAGTCGATCTCGGGCCGCAGCTTCACCGTGTCGGTCATATCGGGCACGGCGGCGAGTTTGGTCGCACGCTCCACATCGGGGACATAGGCCTTGGTGACCTCCACCTCTTTTCCGACCTGCGCCGTCGCGATGCAGGGAATCGCCGCGAGCAGCGCGGCCAGACAGCATATCTTTCTCATCGGTTACTCTCAATTCAGTTTTCCAATCCGTTCCTTCGCCTCGTCGACGATGCCGTCGTCCGCGGGCGAGTAGCCGTCGGCCACGCTCTGGTAGGTCGCGCGCGCCTGGAAATCGTCGCCCCGGCCGGCATAGATGTCGCCCAGCAGCAGGTAGGCCTTCGCCAGCCAATAAGCCTGCGGCGAATTCTTGTCGGCGAAGGCATAGACCGCCTCCTCGGCCCGCTGCGACTCGCCGGCGCGGTAGAGCGCCTCGATCGTGTAATAGGCCGACGCGGCCCCTTCGCGGGTGCGCACCTCGCCGCTCAGCTCGCGGTAGATGGCCGCGGCCTCGTCGGTCCGGCCCTGCGCACGCAGCTGCCCGGCCCAGGCGAACTGCGACTCGCGCCGCGCCGTGGCGCCCGCATCGGCGTGCGCCGCCACGTCGGCCGCCATCGGAGCCACCTTCGCTGCATCGCCGCCGGCCAGCGTGGCCCGCACGTAGCCCGTCATGGCGCGTTCGCGCCCGGCGGCGGTCTGCGCCGCGTCGTACAGCCGGCGGTAGGCCGATGCGGCCTCGTCGTAGCGCCGGTCGGCGAAGTACATCTCCGAAAGTTTGTCGAGCACCGGCTCCGCATAGGGCGTATTGCCCCGCTCGGCCAGCGCCGCGAGCGTCTCGATCGCAAGGGCCCGGTCGCCCGTCTTCAGGTAGCAGTCGCTCAGGTAGTAGAGCGCGTCGTTCATGTAGTATCCTTTCGGATAGCTCTTGACATAGCTGCGCAGCGACCTGGCGGCCGCACCGTCCTGCTTGTCGAGGTAGAGCTTCTGCGCTGCGGCGAACGACAGCGAGTCGCGCGCCACGGCCGACAGATCGCCCTCCATGCCCACGCGCGCCGCATAGTCGAAATAGGCGTCGACATCGCCCTGCGACACGTAGATGTCGCGGATACCCTGCATGGCATCCTTCGCCTCGGCCGACTGCGGTGCGGCCGCGACGGCCCGGTCGTAATAATGCAGCGACTTCGTGCGGTCGCCCAGGTTCAGATAAGCCAGCCCCAGGTCCGAGCAGGCGCGAGCCACGAGCGGCGAGGCCGCGTAGTCGGTCAGGAACCGTTCGAGCTGCGCCGCCCCGTCGGCATAGCGCTCCTGGGCGATGTAGGTGCGGCCGAGTTCGTAGGCCGCATCGTCGGCGTATTCGCCGGCCCCCTCGGCCGCGATCTGCCGCAGGGCCTGCTGTTTCTCGGCGACGCGGCCCAGGATGCCGAGCGTCACGGCCCGCTTGTAGCGCGCATAGTGCCGCTCGTCGCCCCCCGCGGCGATCGCCCGGTCGTAGGCGGCGACGGCCTCGTCGAACCGGCGCGCCGCGTAGTGCGTGTCGCCCAGCCGGTTGAAGGCATCGGCGCGGTAGCGGTCGCGGACGGGGCGCAGCTCGACGAACCGCTCGAACCAGCGGCCCGCCTGCGCCATCTCGCCGCGCTCGAAGGCGCAGTAGCCCAGGTTGTATTGGGCCATCGCATACTCCGCCTCGCCGCGGGGCGCCCGTTTCAGATAGGCGTCGTATTTCGCGGCGGCCGTGGCGTAGTCGCCCTCGGCGAAGGCGATCTCGCCCTGCCAGAAGGCGGCGAGCGAGGCGTATTTCGGACTCACGCCCACCGCTGCGGATTCGGTGAGCGAGCGCCGTGCGGCCGCCATATCGCCCCGGTTGTAGGCCTCCAGCCCCCGAAAATAGGCGATCTTCTGCAAGGCGGCCCGCAGGTCGGCATCGGGATCCGGGCACGCGCGGAGCGCCTCGTAGGCCGCATCGTAATTGTTCGAATTGTAGTAGGCGGCCACCAGCAGCTGCCGCACCTCGGGCAGCCGCGCCGAGCGGGGATACCGGGCCGCATAGCGGTTCAGGACGTTGATCGCCTCGTTGAAGCGGCCGCCGCCCAGCTCGTACTGCAGCTTGCCGTAGTTGAAAAGCGCATCCTCGGCGATCGCCGCGTCGAAAGCCTCGTTGGAAGCCATGGCGAACGCCTGCATGGCCGCCTGCTTGTCGCCGCTGCGCAGATAGCAGTCGGCCAGATGGTAGGAGGCGTTCTGGGTCAGGGCGTCGTCGGCCCCGGCGGCCTTGCGCAGATAGGGGACCGCTTCGTCGTAGCGGGCCGTGCGGTAGAGCGAGAAGCCCGCCAGGTAGTTCTCGTCGCGCCCCATCGCACCGCCTGCGGCCGCGAACTCCTCCAGCCGTTCGGCCGCCTCGGCGTACTCCTCCAGCCGGAAGTGCGACTCGGCGATCACGCGCAGCACCTCGCGGCGGCTCTGCTCCGCCGAACGGGGCAGCAGCTTCCCGCCTTCGGCGACCGCATAGCGGTAGTCGCCCTCGCGGAACGCTATCTGCAGCAGGTAGTAAGGCACCAGCGCCCCGTAGGCCTCGCTGCGCGCCAACGACTCGAACGCCTGCCGGGCACGGCCGTAGCGGCCCTCGGCGTAGTCGATGTAGGCGCGGTAATAGCATGCGTGGTCGGCATAGCGGCTGCTCGCGCCAACCCGCGAGAAGCGGTCGTAGGCGGCGGCGTAGTTCCCTTCGGCGAACTCCGCATAGCCCATACGGATGTCGTAACGTTCGCGCTGCGAACCGTCGAGCGCCTCGTAGTCGGTCCGTCCGAGTTCCTCCCTGGCCCGCTTCATGTCGCCCTGCGCGCAGTAGTAGGAGCCGAGCGCGAAGCGGACGTCGTTGTTGTAGACCGACGCCGGATAGCGCGCCGCGAAGTTCCGCAGCATAGCCTCGGCATCTTCGGCGCCCAGTTCGACCGCACAGGCGGCCAGATGGTAGTCGACGCACTGCCGGAGGTAGTCGTCGTCGGGAGCGAGCCGCCCGCGGGCCGCGAGAAATTCCAGACGGGCATCGCTCCAGCGGCCGAAACCGAAGAGCGAACGGCCCCGATCGATCGCCGCGCGGGCTTCGGGGGTCGCGGCCCGGGCCGAAGGCGCCGCGAAGGCGCTCAGCGAAAGGAGCAGCGACAAGACGAGAAATCTGAACATACGCATATTTCTTCCATAAAGACAGGCAAAGATAGCAATAAGCGCGGGCAATGCCAAATCTATTTGGGCATAGCCGGACGGGAGACCCCGGAACGAGACCGGAACGCCGAGAAACCGGCAGCGGAAGCCGCAGCACGGCGCTCCGGCAGCGGCGGCCTCGGCCGGAGACGGAGCCTCGGCCGGAAACGGAGCCCGGCGGGACAGGAGCCGGGACAGGAGAGGAGCCGGAACAGAGCGGCTTCGGAGCGGGTTCGGAGAGGCTTCGGAGCTGGTTCGACGAAAAATCATCCGGCCGCACGCACATCCGGGAACGCTTTTTGCCGTCACAGGTTCGTTTGGGAACCGATACGCCCGCAGCGACTGTTCCGCAACACCGATATTTTAAAATGAAACTGCCATGATCGAAAAAATCACGCTCCATCTCGACGATGCGAACCGGTTCGTCCCGAACGAACCGATCGACTGCAACGACCTCAACCCCAAAGCCATGCTGCTCTATGCCGGAGCCAAGTGCGCCGGACTGACGCTCCTGCACATCCTCGAAAAGGAACGCATCCGCCCCCGGCGGATCGAAATCCACATGTCCGGCGAGCTGACGACCGAGCGCGTAGAGGCCGGCAGCGAATTCCGGTCGTTCAACACGATCTACAACCTCGAAGTCTCGTCGGAACGCGACCAGGCCCGCGTCGGCCGCGCCGTGAACCTCGCGCACGAAAAGTACTGCGGCACCATCCGCATGCTCGGCAAGATCGCCCCCGTGACCCACGAAGTGGCCGTGGTCAACACGGCGCCCGCGGCGGTCTGACCCTCCGTGCACATCCGGCCCGCACGCCCCGGCACAGACCCGGAACGCATGTCCGAGACAAGCGCCCGCGTCCCGAACACGGCCGGAATTTGCGCACGGCCTTCGGACACGGCGGACGCACGGACCGTCCGGACCGCCGCGTCCCGAAAATAGTGCGCCGCTTTCCGGAAACGGACCGCCCCATGCCGAGAACGGCGCGCCGCCCCGAAGTGCGGCTCCGTCCGGCACGCCGATCGGCCGGCTCCGCCTCCTTTCCGATCCGACCCGCGGGCAAGCCCGGTTTCCGCAACCCTGCCTTTCCCCTCGTCCGATCGACGAAGGATCGCCGCGCCGAAAACGCAGCCGGCCTCCCGATGCGACTCGAAACGGAAACCGCCCCTGCCGCAATGATTTGCGGCAGGGGCGGTTTCCGTTTCGGCGCAGCTTCGCACGGCTCCCCGCGCCCGGAACCGACGCCGCACGAGGCTTCCGAAGGGTCCCGGGTCCGCGCACGGCATGCGAATGCCCGGCCGCCGCACGCGTCAGACCGCCCGGAACCCGCACCTCGGAACACCCCGGCGCATCACATGAAACGCACGGCCCGCAGCCGCCGGGGACCGTCGGCCGTTTCGCGTTCGACGATGCCCGTCAGCGCATCCGCCGCATCGTGCCAGCGGTTGGCCCGGAACACGCGCCGGTATCCCGCCAGCTGGGCGTAGAGCTCGGGCCACCGCTGCTGCCACCCGCGGGGAAAACGCACCCGGTGGAGCGCCGTGGCGGAGTTGGAGAGGATGCGCGCCTCCTTGTTGCCGCTCTGGTGGAACCACTCGACCCGCACGTCGGGCGCGAGCCGCTGCACGGCACGGGCGAACCCCCGTCCGCCGTTATTGCTCTCGACCATCGCGTGCGGCGTGCCGCTCTCGACGAGCATCCGGGCGACCAGCTCCTCGGTCACCTCCATCGGTTCGCGCGTATGGACCGCATCGGTCACATGGATCGTCCCGGCGGCATCGACCGCATAGCAGAGCGCACAGAGGTAGTCGTCGCCCGTATCGGCCGTGTCGACATAGCAGCTCCGACGCACGATCTCCTCCGGCAGCGTCCCGTACTCCGCGAACCCCGCACCGTAGAGCAGCCCCTCGCGCGGAGCCGGATGCCCCTGGTACATGCACTCGAACCGCAGCGGGTCGAGCCGCCGCTTCTGGGCCAGCAGCGCGGCGCCGTGGCGCTCCTCCCACAACGCCTCGCCCGTGCGCCGCGGATCGATCTCGGTGGCGGGTCCGGCCTTGAGCGCCTCGAAGTTCAGATGCAGCCACGCATCGGCGGGCAGCGCGTCGAGCTGCGCCCACGCGACCGCCTCGACGACCCGCTCGCGCTGCCGGAGCGTGCCGATCAGATCCTCCTCGTGCCAGCGCGTGAAGACGATCAGTTCGCGCGACAGGTTGTGCATGCGCGTCCGCACGACCGACGTATACCACTCCCAGCAGTTTTCGCGCACGAGCGGCGAATCGGCCTCCATCGCATCCTTGTAGAGGTCGTCGAGGATGAAGCAGTCGACGCGGTTGCCCGTAAGCGAACCCTCGCGCCCGACCGACAGCAGCCCGCCCCGCGCCCCGACGATCTCGACCTCCTCGGCCGTGCGGAGGTAGCCGGAAGGCTTCCCGCCGCGCTTGATCGTCGTGCGGGGGAAGCACGACGCATATTCGGGCGACTCGACGATGCGCTGCACGCGCCGGTTGAATTTCGAGGCCAGCGCCGCGGAATACGAGGCGATGGCGACGCGCAGATCGGGGTCGAGTCCCAGCAGATAGGCCGGCAGGAGCACCGAGGCGCCGACGCTCTTTCCGTGCTGGGGCGGCACGGTGACGATCAGGCGGCGGATGCGTCCCGCGGCGAAAGCCTCCAGCACCCGGTAGTAGGCGCGGTGGAAGGGGCGCAGTTCGAGGTAGGGACAGACCCGCTGCGCGAAGTCGATGAATGTGGGCATAGCGAAGGGAATGAACGGGGAAGACAGAGACGGAACGGTCCGGCGCGGAACGCTCCCGGCGCTGAGCACCGGGAGCGCCGTTCCGAAAAACGAACCGGCGGGCGGCGGCCCGACGGGCGGTTCGCGCAGCGGGCTCCGAGGGGGCGACGGCCGGACGACGGCCGCGTGCCTCCGCGCCGGGCACCGCGAAAAGGATCGGATTTTCGGGAGCCGCCGCTCCGACGAGACGAAGTGAAAATCCGGAGCCGGACCAGCCGGCGGAAAGAAGAGAAGGGATGAAGCGGGTCCGGGCTGCCGGGGGGGGGCGAATTCCGGCGCCGGCCGGCGGATCAGAGCAGAAACGCTTTCAGCTCGGAAAACGAGAAGTCGTTGTCCGTCGGCCCCTCTCCGGCGTCGGTGCGGAATTCCCACCACACCGGCACCAGGTCGGTCACGGGACGCCGTTCGCCCTCGGGCAGCACGACCCGCGCGCGGTAGACGATGACCGTGACGACCAGCCGGCACGAAACCGGCCCGAATACGAAATCGAGGGCGCCCGAAAAATAATCGCCGTCGCCGATGGCGTCCGACAACCGCCCCGCAACCTGGCGGTAAAGTTCAGGTGAAATGGAATACATGATTGAAAACTAACCGATTTTCGCAGAATTTCCTTTGCGTGTTAAAATAAATTGTTTAACTTTGACGCAAATATAAGTTCAAATATTATATATTCTATCGAAAAGTTCAATTTTTTATTATAATAAATTCCGATAAAAATACGATGAACGACCGGATAAAGTTGATACGCAAAGCGCTCGGCATGACGCAAGAGCAACTCGCACAACACCTTGGCATCGGGAAAGCCGCCCTGTCGATGATCGAGACCGGACGGGCGGGCGTCTCGGCGCGCAACCGCAACATCCTGGTTCAGGAATTGAACGTGAACCCCGAGTGGCTCGACGGGGGCAAAGGGCAGATGTTCAACGCCGAGCCCGACCTGACGGCCTACCGCCACCGCACGGACAACTCGCTCCCCCTGCAGAGCGTACCGCTCTACTCGATCGAAGGGACCGCCGGCCTGGTGCCGCTCTTCACCGACAGCGCACGGATGAAACCGCTGAATTACATCCACATCCCCAACCTGCCCAAATGCGACGGCGCGATCTACGTGGCGGGCGATTCGATGTACCCGCTGCTCAAAAGCGGCGACATCGTACTCTACAAACAGCTCGGGAGCATCGACGACATCTTCTGGGGCGACATGTACCTGCTCTCGCTCGACCTCGACGGCGAGGAGTACATCACCGTGAAATACATCCAGAAGGCCGAACGCGACGACTACGTCAAGCTCGTGAGCCAGAATCCCCACCACGCGGACAAGGAGATCGCCAAAAGCCGCATCCGCGCGCTGGCGCTCGTGAAGGCGAGCATCCGCATGAATTCGATCCGATAGCCGGCCGGATGCCGGAGCGAAGCCCCGCACGCAATGCGCGGAGCCGCTGCGCACGGCATCCGGGGCCCCCGCACGGACAGCGCACGGCAGCCGCCGGCTGCGCGGTCCCGCGACGGACGGGCATGCGGGCCCGCGGCGGACGATGCGCACGAAAAACTTACGAAACAGCTAAAATTTTCCGTTGCGAGGCACGATCTGTCACATAATAACTCTATATTTGTAACATATTTCAAACTAACCGAACCTAAGGTATGAACAACAACGTACAAGAGTTGCAGGATGTCGTGATCCGGTTCTCGGGCGACTCGGGCGACGGCATGCAGTTGACCGGCACACTCTTCTCCGACACCTCGGCCCTGCTGGGTAACGGCATCTCCACCTTCCCGGACTATCCGGCCGAAATCCGCGCGCCGCAGGGCACCGTCGCCGGCGTATCGGGATTCCAGGTGCATTTCGGCGCACAGCGGATCTGCAACCCGGGCGACTACTGCGACGTATTGGTGGCCATGAACCCCGCCGCGCTCAAGGCCAACCGCAAGTGGCTCAAACCCGGAGCCACGGTCATCATCGACGGCGACTCGCTCACCGAGGAGCATATCCGGCGTGCCGGCTACGCCACGCTCGACCCCATCGCCGAGCTGGGCCTCGAGGAGTACAACGTCGTGATCCCCGACATCACCTCCATGACGCGCGAGGCGCTCCGCGAAACCGGTCTGGACAACAAGTCGGTCGTGAAGTGCAAGAACATGTTCGCGCTGGGCATCTGCTTCTACCTCTACAACCGCCCCGAGGAGTACGCCAAACGCTATCTCGAATCAAAATTCGCGAAAAAGAACCCCGCCGTCGCCGAGGCCAACAAGCTGGCCATCGACGCCGGATACAACTACGCGGCCAACACCCATCAGTTCGCCAACACCTACACGATCGCGCCGGCCCCGCTCGAAAAGGGCACCTACCGCTCGATCTCGGGCAACGTAGCGACGGCCTGGGGCCTCTGCGCCGCAGCCGAGAAGGCGGGGCTGCCGCTCTTCTGCGGCTCGTATCCCATCACGCCGGCCACGGTGATCCTCGAGGAGCTGGCCAAGCGCAAGGACCTGGGCGTGAAGACCGTGCAGGCCGAAGACGAAATCGCCGGCATCTGCACGGCCATCGGCGCCGCCTTCGCCGGCAACTTCGCCGTGACGACCACCTCCGGTCCGGGCCTCTCGCTCAAGAGCGAGGCGCTGGGACTGGCCGTGATGACCGAGCTGCCGCTCGTGGTCGTCGACGTGCAGCGCGGCGGTCCGTCGACGGGTCTGCCCACCAAGACCGAACAGAGCGACCTGCAGCAGGCGCTCTACGGCCGCAACGGCGAGTGCCCCGTCATCGTGGTGGCCGCCTCGTCGCCGAGCGACTGCTTCCGCTGGGCGTTCGAAGCCGGACGGCTCGCGATGGAGCACATGACCCCCGTGGTGTTGCTCACCGACGGATTCATCGCCAACGGCTCCGAACCGTGGCGCATCCCCTCGATGAAGGATTTCCCCGCGATCCATCCGCCGATCGTGGACGAGGCGCCCGAAGGCGGTTTCATGCCCTACGCGCGCAACGAGAAGCTGGCGCGCGGCTGGGCCTTCCCGGGCAAGGTAGGGCTGGAGCACCGCGTGGGCGGTCTGGAGAAGGATGCGCTGAAAGGCTGCATCTCGCACGACCCGGCCAACCATCAGAAGATGGTCGACACGCGCGCGGCGAAGGTGGCGCTCGTGGCCGAGGACATTCCGGCACAGGAGGTCTACGGCGATGCGGAGGGCGATCTGCTGGTTGTGGGCTGGGGCGGCACGCGCGGCCATCTGCAGGCCGCCGTGGACCGCATGCGCGCCGAGGGCCGCAAGGTCTCGCTCTGCCACTTCAACTACATCAACCCGCTGCCGAAGGGCACGGACGGAATCTTCGCGAAGTTCCGCCGCATCGTGGTCTGCGAACTCAACGAAGGACAGTTCGCCAACTACCTGCGCCAGCAGTTCCAGCAGTTCCGCTACGAGCAATACAACAAATGCGAGGGCCTGCCCTTCACGGTCGCGGAGCTGATACAGAATTTCGAATCCTTACTGAAGTAAACCATCATGGCAACCTATAACTATACCCCCGCGGATTTCAAAAGCGACCAGGAGGTGCGCTGGTGCCCCGGCTGCGGCGACCACGCCATCCTGAACGCCGTGCAGCGCGCGCTGCCCGAGATCGCCGATGCGACCGACACGCCGCACAACCTCTTCACCTTCATCTCGGGCATCGGCTGCTCGTCGCGCTTCATCTACTACATGAAGACCTTCGGGTTCCACAGCGTCCACGGGCGCGCCAACGCCGTGGCGACGGGCGTCAAGGTCGCCAACCCGCAGCTGGCCGTGTGGGTGACCACCGGCGACGGCGACTCGCTCGCCATCGGCGGCAACCACTTCATCCACGCCATCCGGCGCAACGTGAACCTCAACGTCATCCTCTTCAACAACGAGATCTACGGACTGACCAAGGGCCAGTACTCCCCCACCTCGAAGCTGGGCAAGATCACCAAGACCTCGCCCTACGGCACGGTCGAGAAGCCGTTCAACCCCGGCGAGCTGGTGATCGGCGCCAAGGGCACGTTCTTCGCCCGCACGATCGACATGGAGGTGCAGCTGTCGAAGGAGTGCCTCGTCGCCGCGGCCAAACACGACGGCATGTCGGTGGTCGAAGCCATGCAGAACTGCGTGATCTTCAACGACAAGACCCATGCCGCATTCGCCGCCGACAAGGCTACGCGCGCCGAACGCACGATCGTGCTGCGCCACGGCGAGAAGATGCTCTTCGGCGCCAACCGCGAGAAGGGCCTCGTCTTCGAGAACATGAAGCTCAAAGTGGTAACCGTGGGCGAAGGGGGCTACACGCTGGACGACATTCTGACGCACGACGCCCACGAGAAAGACACGACGCTCCACGTCATGCTGGCCGCCATGAAATACCCCGACTACCCCGTAGCGCTGGGCGTGATCCGCTCGGTGGAGGACGCCACGGTCTACGACGAGGCCGTGCAGCGGCAGGTCGAAGAGGTGAAGGCCGCGAGCAAGATCCGCTGCGTGGACGACCTGCTGCACTCGGGCGCGACCTGGGAAATCTGATCCGCAAACATGCGCCGCGGCAAACGGCGCCGCGACACCGCCAATCCGCCCCCGAAGCCCCATCCGGCCGGGGGCGGACCGGTTTTCGGGCACCGCGTCCGGGCAATCGGCCGCCCGTTGCGCAGGGTGCACGCCGCCCGTAGGCCGGTTGCGCCGAATACCGTCCGCTCATCGTCCGCCCGCCGGCGGCCTTCGGGGCAACAGGGTCACCCGGACAGCCCCCGGACAACAGGACCGCGGCGGAATATTCCGGAAGCCGGCCCGAAAATCGGGGTTCCGATCGGCCCCATCCGCCGCCCCGAAAAGAGAGACGGACCGGCGCATCCCGAGTCACAGCGCCGTTCGTTCCGGCCTGCCGGAGCGCCCGGACGCCTTCAGTGCACGGTCCCGGAGAGCACAAAAAACCCTGCGAATCGCTGATTCGCAGGGTTTGTCGTTTTACGCGGTATTTCCAGTGGAGAATACGAGATTCGAACTCGTGACCTCTTGCATGCCATGCAAGCGCTCTAGCCAGCTGAGCTAATCCCCCGAACAGGAGACAAAGATAAACGTTTTTTTCCGATTCTCCAAATCGTCGCGCAAAAAAACGCCCTCCGCGCACGGAATACGCCCCGGGCATGCAGCCGTCAGAGCTTCATCACCTCGTCGACCCCCATGTCCTTGTAGGTATTCTCGAGCTCCTCGCCCCGGTCCGAGATCACCAGCAGCTTGTCGCCCAGGTGCAGCTGGGTCTTCCCCTGCGGCACGAAATACTCGCCGTCGCGGCAGATCATCATCACCAGCGTATGCTCGGGCAGCGCGATCTCGCGCAGCGTGCGGCCGTTCTCCAGCACGCATTCGTTGACCTCGATCTCCGTCAGCGCCGACTTCATGTCGTCACTCATGTCCACGCCGAAGGCCGGTGCCTTCTCCTCGAAGGCCAGCCCGAGGAAGTTGGCCATCCCGCTCACGGTCGTTCCCTGCACCACGAGCGAGACGATCGTAGCCAGGAAGACCACGTTGAAAAGCAGTTCGGCATGCTCGACCCCGGCCACCAGCGGATAGGTGGCGAAGATGATCGGCACCGCGCCGCGCAGCCCCACCCATGAGACATAGATGCGCGCCCGGGTCGAGAACCGGCGGAACGGCGCCAGGCAGAGAAAGACCGTCAGCGGACGCGCCACGAAGATCATGAACGCACCGACCACCAGCCCCAGCAGCAGCACCTCGGGGCGAATCAGCTCGTCGCCGTTGACGAAAAGGCCCAGCGTCAGGAACATCACGATCTGCACCAGCCAGGTGAATCCGTCGAAGAAGACCGTCAGCGACCGTTTCTGCACCAGCTTGTAATTGCCCACGACCAGTCCGGCCAGGTAGACGGCCAGGTAGCCGTTGCCGCGGATCAGGTCCGTGAACGCGAACGCGAAGAAGATGAAGGCCAGCAGCAGCACCGAATAGAGCGAATGGTTGGCCAGGTTGATCCGGTTGATCGTCCACACGGCCAGCCGTCCGATCAGGTAGCCCGACACGGCGCCGACGGCCATCTGCACCACGAAGGTCAGGATGCTCTGCCAGACGCCGGCCTCCCCCGCATCGTGCGACAGCACCCCGACCAGCAGCACCGTCAGCACGTAGGCCATCGGGTCGTTCGAACCGCTCTCCAGCTCGAGCAGCGGGCGCAGGTTCTGCGTGAGGCCCTGCCGTTTGCTGCGCAGGATCGAGAAGACCGAGGCCGAATCGGTCGACGACATGGTGGCCGCCAGCAGCAGCGCCACCGTGAACGACATCTCGACGCCGACCCACGGCGCCACGAAATAGACGAACCCGCCCAGAATGAGCGCCGTCATCGCCACGCCGAGCGTGGCCAGCACGATACCCGGGCCGATCACCGGCCGGATTTCGGCGAATTTCGTATCCATACCGCCCGTGAAGAGGATGATGCAGAGGGCGATCATCCCGATGAACTGGGTCATGTCCACCGACCGGTACGAAATGAAATCGAGCCCGAACAGCATACCGACCCCCAGAAAGAGCAACAGGGCCGGCGCACCGAAACGGTAGGCCACCTTGCCCGCCACCACCGCCACGAAGAGCAACATGGCTCCCACGAGCACGAAATTCTCACTGCTGATGTAGATCATAACGAAAATCGGAATCTTAAAAACTTGTCTGCAAAACCCGTGCTCGACCGCACCGCATTCGCGACACGGACGCAGCCGGGCCGGATCGCCTCCGGATCATCCGCCGGGACTGCACGGCCCCGGCCCGGTCGTCAGCCGGGTTTCGGCCGGTCGGCCCGATGCGACCGGCAAACAGGCGACCGGGCGACCGGGCAAGCGGGCAAGCGGGCCGACGCCGTCGCACCGGCGCCGCACCGGCGCCGCACATACCGCCCGGCGGCGCCAAATCCGGAACGGCTGCGTCCTCCGTCCCGGGGATCGGGACGGAAAACGCATGCCGCATCCTTACGCCTCGACCACCTTCAGCTCGGTGAGCGGGCGGTATTCGAGATCGACGTACTCGAACGCCCGCATCGCGACGAAACGGTTGTCGGGCGTACGGAACAACGCCACCGCGACGGCCGGCACCTGCGCCCGTCCGAGCGCCAGCACCCGGCGCGCCTCGCCGCGGTCGACGTACTGCCGCACCTCGGCCGCATGGCTGCGGTCGAAATAGAGCTCCTCGTAACGCAGGAAGCAGCGCGCCTCGCGGTGATAGGGAACCCCCTGCGTTCCGCACAGTCGGGCCAGCAGCCATACGGCGCCCGTCACGGCAGCCGCACCGCCCAGGAACACGAGCGCAGATCGCAGATCGACGGAAAGCTGTGCGGCCCACATCCGGTTCGCCGCAAGGAGCGCGGCACCGCCCAGAAGCAGCGCCGCAGGGATCAGGAGGGAGCGGCGGCGTCTCACGACGGCTCCCCCGGGCAAAGCGTACAACGCTTCGCTGATTTCATGTTTGTTCATTGCCATTCATACATTTCGGATTCGACTTCCGGCCCGCCGTCTCCCGGTCGGGAAACGCGCGCGGCCGCGCTCCGTCCTTCGCCGCCGCGGGGCGGGGATCGACAGGCCCCCCCCCGAAGAAACCCCCCCCGCAACAAATAGCGGCCGCAGCCGGTAGACGTAGAAGTCCACGACCGGAACGCCGGAGGCAACCGTTCGGAAACGTTTGTAGAGAGAAACGGCACACACCGCGCCGACATGCGGAGACCCGCATGTTTCCGGCCGGGCGGCCGGACGTTTGACCGCATATCCGCCGCGCACCGTGCGCGCGACCGTACGGACGGGCGCCGGCCGGCGGCAGAGCGCATGCGGGAAATCGAGATCCGAGTTGCAGATCCGCTCGCAGCGGAACTCGTCGGCCGCACGGTCGACGATGGCGCCGCGCCGGCCGTCGCAGCGGGCCGCGGAGCCCTCCGCCGGCGTTCCGCACTCCGCCGGCCGGAACAGGCAGAATACGATCGCGGGAACGAGCCACAGCAGCCTATGCAGAATCCTCGGGTACATGACAGGGACAAAGTTAGGAAAAAAGTCGGAATAACGCCCTACCGCCATGCGGTTTTCCGACCGATCGCAAACAAATTCCGACGGAACGTAGCGACCGCGAGGCCGGCCAGCGGCCATCGCGGCACACGTCCGCCGAGGCCGATGCGATCCGAGCGCGGGGCAGCCGAACAGCTTCCGGACGGCTCCCGGGCCGCCATGCAGCCGGCCGGCATTCAACCGCGACCGCAGCCCCGCAACACGTCGCGGGCCGCAAGCCCCTGACGGGGAACGGGGAACCGCCCCGCGGAGCGGCGCGAAACGGCAGCGGCCGTCCGCCTGCGCAACCTACCTGCCGGAAACGGCGCGACTGCCGGCGCTCGGACCGCCTGCAAAAAAACGGAGAGGAAAGACTTGTCGAAAAGAGGACACCGCGAAAAAGCGACCGTGTGCGGACGCATCGCGCCGCAGAGGCGTCACTGCGGGATGAAGATATAGGTGATCGTTCCGTTATGCCGCGCCGGAGCCGACGCATCGATGTTGAACAGCGAGCCGCGAGCCGCCTGCAGCGCCGTTTCGCGCATGCACTCGTCGCCGCCCCGCTCGACGCGGGCCGCCGTCACCTCGCCGCCCCGGTCGACCGTGATCGCCACGACCACCTCGCCGCCCCCTTCGCACCGGTAGGCGGGCACCACCAGCCGCCGCGAAGTCCGCACCGGATCGCTGAGCGAAAACGAAACCGTGACCCGCCCCCGGACCTTGCTGTCCTGCCGCTCGTCCGCCTCGCCGTCGCGGCCGCTGCGCTCGCGCAGGGCGCGCTCCTCGGCCAGCCCCTGCTCATAGGCTTCGCGATTGGCCCGCATGCTCCGTTCGGCCTCGGCCGCCGCATCGTTCAGCGCGGCGGTATTCGTCCCGCGGTCGTCCTTGAGCCTGTCGTCGAGCGCATTTTCGTTCGACACCCGGTTGCGGATGCTCCCCCAGTCGATCGGATCCTCCTGCTGCCGCTCCTGCACCTCGCGCTCCAGCCGGTCGCGCTCGCACTCGAGGTCGGCCAGCGTCTGCAGGTCGATGTACATCCCCTGCGTCTGAGGCCGGCGCCCGATCACGATCTTCGACGAGACGAAGACGATCATCAGCACCAGATAGGCGATCAGCGTCACGCACAACCCGATCCGATGGTCGTAGGCCCACGTGCCGGCATCCTCCCGTCTGCGGTCGAACGGAAGATTGAGTCGCGGGCGCCGGGGCGCACCGCCGGATTTGCCGGATGGTGTCGTAGTCATCGCCGTATCGGAGAATTTCGGGCAAAAGTACGATTTTTCACTGAAATTTTCCTATCTTTGCGTGCAAATAATATACGACCCTGCTTATGTCAACCAAACAACAAACGCTCAAGGCTCCCGTATCGTTCTCGGGCAAGGGACTCCACACGGGCGTACGCGTGACGATGACCGTCAACCCCGCCGATGCCGACACGGGTATCGTATTCCGGCGCACCGACATCGAGGGACAACCGCAGATTCCGGCCCTGTGCGACTATGTCGTGGACACGTCGCGCGGCACGACCGTCGAGGCGGGCGGCCACCGGGTCAGCACCATCGAACATATCGTATCGGCCCTCTGGACGCTGGGCGTGGACAACGCGCTGATCGACATCGATGCGGCCGAAACGCCCATCATGGACGGTTCGGCCCGCGAATACGCCGCCGCCATCACGGCGACGGGCACCGTCGAACAGGAGGCCGAACGCAAATACTACCACGTGACCGAGAAGATGGTCTACACGATCCCCGAAAAGGGCACGGCCATCATCCTCTATCCGGACGACGAGTTCTCCGTCTCGCTGCACGTGGACTACAACTCGAAGGTCATCGGCAACCAGTACGCGACCTTCAACCCCGGCGACGACTACGCCGCGAAGATCGCGCCGTGCCGCACGTTCGTCTTCCTGCACGAGCTGGAACCGCTCATGAAGATGAACCTCATCAAGGGCGGCGACCTGGACAACGCCATCGTCGTGGTCGAGAACCCCGTGCCGGAAGAGCAGATGGAGCACCTCAAGCAGCTGTTCAACAAACCCGACATCGAGATCAAATCGGGCTACCTGAACAACCTCGAGCTGCGCTGCAACAACGAACTGGCGCGCCACAAGCTGCTCGACCTGCTGGGCGACTTCGCGCTGCTGGGCGTGCGGATCAAGGGACGCGTGTGGGCCACCCGTCCGGGCCACTTCGCCAACACGGAGTTCATGAAACAGCTCAAACGCACCATCCGCAAGGCCGGCGAGAAGCCCCGCTTCACCTACGACTGCCGCAAGCCGGCGCTGCACGACATCAACTCGATCCGCCGCATGCTGCCCCACCGTCCGCCGTTCCTGCTGGTCGACCGCATCTTCCACATCGACGAGACATCGGTCGGCGGCATCAAGAACGTCACGATGAACGAGCCGTTCTTCGTGGGCCACTTCCCCGAAGAGCCGGTGATGCCGGGCGTGCTGATCATCGAGGCCATGGCGCAGTGCAGCGGCATCCTGGTGCTGGGCACGGTGCCCGATCCGGAGAACTACTCGACCTACTTCATGAAGATCGACGGCGTGAAGTTCAAGCGCAAGGTCGTGCCGGGCGACACGCTGCAGTTCGAAATCCAGCTGCTCGAACCGATCCGCCGCGGCGTGGCCGTGGTCGAAGGAAAGGCGTTCGTGGGCGAGACGCTCGCCTGCGAGGCCATCATGATGGCCCAGATCGTTAAGAACAAAAAATAGACGAACATGATCAGCAATTTGGCATACGTGCATCCGGATGCGAAACTGGGCGCCGGCGTCACGGTCGAACCGTTCGCCTACATCGCGGGCGACACGGTGATCGGCGACGACTGCTGGATCGGCCCGGGCGCCGTGATCCACGACGGAGCGCGCATCGGCAAGGGGTGCAAGATCCACACGGCGGCTTCGGTCTCCTGCCTGCCGCAGGACCTGAAGTTCGCGGGCGAGATCACCACGTGCGAGATCGGCGACTACAACGACATCCGCGAATACGTGACCATCAGCCGTGGCACGGCCTCGACCGGCACCACGCGCATCGGCAGCCACAACCTGCTGATGGCCTACGTGCACGTGGGACACGACTGCGTGATCGGCAGCCGGTGCGTCATCGCCAACCGCGTGTCGCTGGCCGGCGAGGTTCACCTGGGCGACTGGGTGGTGGTGGGCGGCCACGTGGCCGTACACCAGTGGACCCACATCGGCGACCACTCGATGATCCAGGGCGGCGCGCTGGTGGGCCAGGACGTGCCGCCGTTCGTGATCGTGCGCAACGACACGATGCGTTTCGCGGGCATCAACAAGATCGGGCTTTCGCGCCGCGGCTTCACGACCGAACGCATCGCCGAGATCCACGACGCCTGCCGCATCCTGTTCCAGAGCGGTCTGAACTACCTGAACGGCTGCAACGAGGTCGAACAGCGGGTGCCGCAGAGCACGGAGCGCGACGCGCTGCTGAAATTCATCCGCGAATCGCAGCGGGGCATCATCAAACCCTATGCGGCGAAATCGAAAGAGGAGTGATTTTTCCCGATTATTCCGCGACAAATGGTTGGCGAATCGGAAATTTTCATTATATTTGCAGTGTCGTAAGACGTTGCACGGAGTAAGGGGACGATCAGTCCCCTTATTTCATAACCGTACGGCGCCAAGCGCCCGGCCGGGCCGGAGAGCGGCAGTCCGCCGCCGCGAAGCCTCGTCCGGACGCACGGCATGCGGAGGCGGGGTCTCCCCGGGCCCTTCCGCACCGGCGGACGACAAACCGGAACAACAGCGTAAAAGCATGATAGACACTCAGAAAATCCTTGCGATCGCAGCCCGCGAGATGGCCGACACCGACCTGTTCGCGGTGAGTTGCAGCGCCACGCCGTCGGGCGAGGTCGAACTGCTGATCGACAGCGACACGTCGGTAAGCATCGACGCCTGCGCCGCCCTGAGCCGCGCCATCGAGGCGGAGTTCGACCGCGACGAGGAGGACTTCGCCCTGACGGTCGCTTCGGCCGGCATCGGCTCGGAACTGCGCACGCTGCGCCAGTACCGCAAACTCATCGGCCGGCCGGTCGAGGTGCTGCTGACCAACGGCATCAAGCTCCTGGCCACGCTCGACGCCGCGGACGAGACGGGCATCGCACTTTCGTACGAAGAGAAGCAGGCCGTCGAGGGCAAGAAGCGCAAGCAGACGGTGACCGTGGAGCGCACCTACCCCTTCGACGAGATCAAGTACACGAAGGAGTGGCTGGACTTCAAATAAGCGGCCGGCGGACCGCCGCGCACCGGACCTCCGGTCCGGACCGCCGCGGACCGCATCGCGCGAACGACAAATAATCGAAAACGAAAAAAATAGACGATTCCCAATGGACAACCTGAATTTGATCAGCCACTTTGCGGAGTTCAAAGAGCTGAAGAACATCGACAAGGCAACGATGATCGGCGTGTTGGAGGACGTGTTCCGCCACACGCTCCAGAAACAGTACGAAACGGACGAGAATTTCGACGTCATCATCAACCCCGAAAAGGGCGACCTCGAAATCTGGCGGACCCGCACGGTCGTCGAGGACGGCGAAGTGGAAAATTCGCAGGCGCAGATCGCCATCTCGGAGATGCGCGCCATCGACCCCTCCTACGAGGTGGGCGACGAATACACCGACGAGATCAAGCTCGAGTCGTTCGGCCGCCGCGCGGTGCTGTCGCTGCGCCAGAACCTCGCCTCGCGCATCCTCGATCTGGAGAAGGCCAACCTCTACGAAAAATATTCGGAGAAGGTGGGCGAAATCGTGACGGGCGAGGTCTACCAGGTCTGGAAAAAGGAGGTGCTGATCCTCGACGACGACGAGAACGAACTCATCCTGCCCAAACCCGAGCAGATTCCCAACGACTTCTACCGCAAGGGCGACACGATCAAGGCGATCGTCAAGT
>CAOJSG010000011.1 GCA_948442615.1 uncultured Alistipes sp. | reverse complement strand
GCGCCTCGTCCTTGGGCTCGTAATTGGCCGTATCGAGGTAGTTGCAGCCGCACTCGAGACAGGCGTCCATGATCGTGAGGTCCTGATAGGGCAGCGCCACGTTGACCACGATGTCCGGCCGGAACGCCCGGAACAGCTCGCACAGCTCGGCGACGTTGTCCGCGTCGACCTGGGCCGTCTTCACGCGGTCGCCGCCGATGGCCGCCGCCACGGCATCGCACTTGGATTTCGTACGGCTGGCCAGCATCACGTCCGTAAAGACGGGATCGGCCGCAATTTTCTGAGTCACGACGGTGCCGACACCTCCCGCACCGATAATCAAAGCTCTACACATATAGTCTGTTTTCGTTTGTTGAGTCCTTCCGCCAAAAGAAGGCATACAAAAATACGTTTTATTTCCGGAAAACAAAAATTTTGCAAAGCACGGCAAAAGTTTTACCTTTACCGGAAAACCCGACCCATGAACCGACTTCTCTCTCTGCTGTGGCTGATCGCCTGTACGGGCGTCGGCTGCGAACGTCTCTACGTGAAACAGGCCACCCTGCCGGCCGGCGCTACCGCCGAAGAGCGGGCCGCGATCGCCGGCCGCGTGGTCCCCACCCGGCAGCAGCTCGCTTGGCAGCAGCTGGAGCTGACCGCCTTCCTGCATTTCGGCATCAACACCTTCACCGACCGCGAATGGGGCGACGGCACGGAGGATCCCGCGCTGTTCCGGCCCGACGGATTCGACGCCGACCAGTGGGTGCACACGCTGCGCGACGCCGGATTCGGCATGGCGATCATCACGGCCAAGCACCACGACGGATTCTGCCTGTGGCCCACCGCCACCACCGCGCATTCGGTGGCTTCCTCGCCCTGGCGCGACGGCAAGGGCGACATCGTGGGCGAGCTGCGCGCCGCCTGCGAGAAATACGGGCTGCGGTTCGGCGTCTACCTCTCGCCCTGGGACCGCAACGCCCCCTGCTACGGCGACTCGCCGCGCTACAACGAGTTCTTCATCGCCCAGCTGACCGAACTGCTGACCCACTACGGCCGCATCGACGAGGTATGGTTCGACGGCGCCTGCGCCGAGGGCCCCAACGGCCGCCGCCAGGAGTACGACTGGGAGGCCTACTACCGCACGATCCGCCGCCTGCAGCCCGAAGCCGTCGCGGCGATCAAGGGCGACGACATCCGCTGGGTCGGCAACGAAGGCGGCTTGGGGCGCGCCACCGAATGGAGCGCCACGGTCCTGGCTCCGGGCGGCAGCCGCGAATCGGAAGCGGCCAACGCCCGATTGGGAATCGACGAGATGACCTCCGACCTGGGAAGCCGCGCCATGCTCGAACGAGCCGAACGGGTCTACTGGTACCCGTCGGAGGTCGACGTCTCGATCCGCCCGGGATGGTTCCACCACAGCGCCGAGGACACCCGGGTCAAGAGCCTGCGGCAGCTCGCCGACATCTACTTCCGCTCGGTGGGCTGCAACTCGCTGCTGCTGCTGAACATCCCGCCCGATCGGCGGGGCCGCATCCACGAGGCCGACTCGACGCGGCTCGCGGAGTTCGCCGCCTACCTGCGGCGTGCGTTCGCCGACGACCGCGTGACCGACGGCGACCGGCTCCGGCGGGCCGACGCCGGAGAGAGCCTGGAATACCGGCTCGCGCCCGGCAGCCGGATCAATACGGTGCTGCTACAGGAGCAGATCGCCAAGGGCCAGCGCGTGGAGGCTTTCGTCATCGAGGCGCTCGCACCCGACGGATGGCGCCAGGTGGGCGAAGGGACCACGATCGGCTACAAGCGGCTGATCCGCATTCCCGAGACCGAGACCGACCGGCTACGCATCACCGTCGTCGGGACCCGCCTGCGGGCCCGCATCGCCCGCGTGGCGGCGTACGACGTTCCCGACCCGGACGAGACGGTCCGGGCGGCCGACGCCGCCATGCTGCCGCGCACCGCATGGCGCCGGATCGGCGACCTGCCGCTGACGCTCGATCTGGGTGCGAGCCACACGCTGCGCGGATTCGTCTATGCGCCGCACGAGGCGTCGGTCCGCGCCGCCTACCGCTATCGGTTCGAGGTGAGCGCCGACGGGGAAACCTGGACGCCAGCGGTCGCCGAAGGCGAGTTCGGCAACATCATGTACAATGCCGAACCGCGCCGCATCGTCTTCGAATCGCCGCTGCCGGCGCGTTACATCCGCTTCACGGCCTCCACCGTCGACGGCGGCCCGGCCCGGGTCGACCCGGAAGAGATCTCGCTGTTCCGGTAAACGGAGTGTCGCGAGCGGAGTTCGGCGCGCAGCCCCGCAGCGCCGGGCCACACGCCCCCGGACCAAATGACCGCCGTCCGGCCGGGACCGAAAAAAACGGAAAAATCCGCGAAAAAAGCGGACGAATCGCTTAATTATTCCTATATTTGCTCTGCGGCTTCCTATGACCGCATAGAATCATTCGACGGAAGTGTATCGGTTTCCCTCCGCGACACAATCCTCGCTACGCCACCGCCCGGAGAGCCGCCATGCGGTTCCCCGCCGTCCGGAACGCCACCGTCCGCCACGACGGACCCGTGCGTGGGCGGCAAAAGCAGGCGGCCTGCGGATCATGTCCGGACAGAGATCGATCGATTGTACACATTCCTTTTCATTCACGGCTTCCGCGCAATCGGGAAGCGAAAAACCAAACGATCATGAAACGATCTTTTATCTTCAGCCTGCTTTTGGCGGGGGGGGGATTTTGTTCTGTCTGACCGCCTGCGGAGGCGATGACAAGGAAAACGGCGAAGCCGGCGGAAATGGCGGCGGGACCGGCGGCGAAAATGGCGGCGACACGCCCCGCGAATACGTGGTCGGCGATCTCTACGACGCCGACGGAGTGAAAGGCATCGTCTTCGAAGTGTCGGGCAAGCACGGAAAGATCATCTCGCTGGAGGAGAAAGAGTGTTATTGGTCTTCGCGGCCCGACGTGCAAACGAGGGCGTGGGACGAAGACGACGGCATGGCGAACATGCGCAAAATCAAGGCCATCCCCAACTGGCGATCCGAATACCAGGCGTTCGCCTGGTGCGACGGCATGAATACGAACGGAGTGACGGGCTGGTATCTGCCGGCGGCCAACGAACTCGCCTCGCTGCACGCCCACTACTACGAGGTCGCCGACGCGCTCGAGAAGCACAAATGCCAGTGGCTCCGCAACGAATATTATTGGACCTCCACCGAGGCATACGGCAACGACGATTACGGTTGTTCCGCCTATTTCATTTCGCAATATCGCGTGGTGGCCTTCCGGAAAAACGAAAGCCGCTACACACGGGCGATCCGCGCGTTCTGATCCGCGGCCGCCGGCCCCACCGTCCGGAGCCGCGGCTTTGCGGCTCCGGACACTTTATAAGGCTACCGAAGCCATGTTTTTCGCCAAATGTTTTGGTAAAACAAAAATATTCCATACATTTGCACCACCGAAACGGAAAACACGCTCCGTTCGGTAAGCGGAGAATCCGTAGCTCAGCAGGTAGAGCACAACACTTTTAATGTTGGGGTCCTGGGTTCGAGCCCCAGCGGGTTCACCAGAAGGCCCGGCGATCGACAAGATCGCCGGGCCTTTTCGGCTCTTCGGGTCAACGAACTCCCGCATCGACGCGAATTTCCGCCGCTCCGGCCGAAAGGCGGAACAGCGGAAACCGCAAAAAACAAGACCTCGCGCATGCGTCCCCGCACCGGATCGCCGCAGCGGGAACCGCCCCGCCCCGGTCACTCGCCCGCGTAGGAGACCGTGGCCTTCATCAGGAAGACGTTGTAGGGCTGCCACTCGGACATGGTGTAATAGAGCTCGTCCGAGGCCGTCGAAGCCGGATGGATGTAGGAGCCGTAGAGCTGCGGATAGACCCAGCCGCTCGCCAGCACCCGCTCCGCCGACCAGGGGCCGTTGAGCCGCGCGGCCGACCGGTAGCAGATCGCATAGCGCTCCGCATCGAAATAGAGCACCAGCCAGCGCCCGAACCGCTCGAGATAGGCCACCGAAAGTTCGCCCACCGTGCCGTCCAGAATCACCGTCGCCGACTGCTCGTTGCCGCGGATCCAGCGACGCTGGTATCCGTTCCAGTATTCGTATTTCGACTTGTCGAGGATGTCGGCATAGCGGAACCGGGCCAGCCGCGCGCTCGAGCTGCGGCCGATGTGCGTGCCGACCATATAGCACCAGCCGTCGCGCTTGGCATAGCCGATCATCCCGAAATTCGACGTCCGGTCGAACACCACCCGGTCGCGGCAGCTCGTCCACGTGCGGCCGTCGTCGGACGAACGGTAGATCGACGAATAGTTCTCCGGCGCATCGTCGGTCCCCACCTGCCAGTACATGTAGTGCATGTACTGCACGCCGTCGAGCGCGATCGCAGCGGTCGGAATCGGCGTGAAGGCCCGGTCGCCCGGCCGCGGCACGATCTCGCAAGCCCGCCCGGGATTGCCCGGATCGGTCAGCATACCGCTGAATATCACGCCGTTCTGCAAATCGGTATTCTCCGTGAAGGCCAGCACGTTGGAGCGCCAGTCGCGGGCGCCGCCCGGACCGCCGCCGGGCACCGGAACGAAATCGGGACCGTAGGAGTCGCCGAAGAACAGGCCGTAGCGACCCTCCGCGATCTCCCACAGGATGCCGAGGTCGGTCCCCCCGAGGCTGTACCGCTCGTGGGTACGGTTGGGATTGGGCAGCGTCTCGCCCGCAGGCGTGGCCCCCGTCACGCGCGCCACCTTTCCGCCGTCCGTCAGCACGATGTCGCGCGAATAGCCGGCATAGAGCGTGAGCGGCGCGTCGACCGTGCGGTCGAAATCGAACGGCATGCGGCATGCCTCGTCCTCGAACCACCCGGCGAAGGTATATCCCGCCCGGCTGTCGGGCACCCACTTCGGCTCGGGCATGGCGACCCCCGGTTCGACCCGCTCGATGCGCGTCAGCCCCGTGCCGTCGTTGGCCGAAAGCGTGATCTCGATCCATCCGCTCTGCGGATCCTCCTTCTCCCGATCCCTGTCGGAACCGCAGGTGATCGTCCCGAACATCGCCGCCGCGCACAGCAGCGCGAAGCCCGTTCGTCCAAAATGTAATTTCATCTGAAATGCGTTTTGAAATGTGTTTTGAAATGTGAAAACGCCGAACGCCGCCGGCACTCTTCGTCCGGCGGCGTCCGGCTACTGTCATAACCGCTCCACGGCGTCGCCCAACTTGCGATAACGCGCGTAGAGCGTCGTATAGAGCGCATGCCGGTCGGCATCGGGCTGATAACGCCGGCCCCGGCCGGCCCCCATCGCCCGCTGTGCGGCCGCCACGTCGGGATGCAGGCCGGCCGCCACGGCCGCGAACATCGCCGCACCCAGCGCACACGCCTGGTCGGTGTCGACCACCTCGATCGGCATGCCCAGCACGTCGGCCAGGGTCTGCATGACGAAGGGCGACTTCTGCGAAATGCCTCCGATGGCGATGATCGAGCGGATGGCCACCCCCTCGTCCGCGAAACGGTCGACGATAGCCTTCGAACCGTAGGCCGTGGCCTCGACCAGCGCCCGGAAGATCATGGGAGCCGACGTGCCGAGCGTAAGGCCGCAGATCGCACCGGTGAGTCTCTGATCGGCATCGGGCGTGCGGCGTCCGTTCATCCAGTCGAGCGCCAGCACGGCCGACTCCCCGGCGGGAATGGCGGCGGCCTCGTCGCTCAGCCGCGGAATGACACGGTCGGCGAAGGCGTCGGCATGTTCGGGGTCGAACGCTTCGGTCGTCCACATCAGCAGATTGCGGAACCAGGCATAGAGGTCGCCGAACGCCGACTGCCCCGCCTCGAAGCCGATCAGCCCGGGCACGACCGACCCGTCGACCTGGCCGCAGATGCCCCGCACCGGGGTCTCCTTCACCTCGGCCGGATCGCAGACCAGAATATCGCAGGTCGACGTGCCGATGATGCGCGTCAGCACGTTGGGCGCGATCGAGGCCCCGACGGCACCCACGTGGGCATCGATCGACCCGACGCCCACCTTCGTGTCGGCCGGAATCCCCAGCCGTTCGGCGAACGCAGGCGCGATCGTCCCGGCGCAGGCGTCGGCCGTAAAGGTCTCCGCATAGAGCCGTTCGCGCATGGCGGCCAGCCGCGGATCGAGCTCGGCGAGGAACCCGCCGTCGGGCAGGCCGCCCCACTCGGCGCGCCACATGGCCTTGTGGCCGGCGGCGCAGCGGCTCCGCAGAATCGTCTCGGGACGCGTATTGCCCGTCACCAGGCCGCTCATCCAGTCGCAGTGCTCGACCCACGACCAGGCGGCCGCCGCGACCGCGGGGTTCGTCCGCAGGATATGCAGCACCTTCGCCCAGGCCCACTCGGCGGAGTAGGTGCCGCCGGAGAAGGCAGTGTAGTCGGTCTTCCAGCGGGCGGCCAGTGCGTTGATCTCGTCGGCCTCGCATTTGGCCGTGTGGTCCTTCCACAGCACGAACATCGCGTCGGGGCACTCCTCGAATCCGGGCGTGAGCGCCAGCGGCGTGCCGTCGCGGTCGACCAGCACGGGCGTGCTGGCCGTCGTGTCGAACGACAGCCCCCGGACCGCGGCCGCCACCTCAGGCCCCGCCTTGCGCAGCGCATCGCGCACGACGGTCTCGAACGACTCGACGTAATCGAGCGGGTGCTGGCGGTAGCGGTCGCTGCGCGGATCGCAGTAGCGCCCGGCCTTCCACCGGGGATAGTAGCAGACGGACGATGCCACGGCACGCCCGTCGCGGGTATCGACGACCAGCGCGCGGCACGAATCCGTGCCGAAATCGACGCCGATCACATAGGTTGTCTCGCTATTCATATTTGCGGCAGATTACGGAACTGTAAAATACGACCACGGCGAAGGCGATGGCCGGCACCCAGTAGGCCTGGGCGATGCTGCCGGCCTGATCCGAGACGATGCCCTGGATCTGCGTGAGCAGCGCGGCGCCGGCGATGGCCATCACCATGCCCGAACCGCCCAGCTTGGTATCTTCGCCCAGACCGCGGATCCCCATGCCGTAGATGGTCGGGAACATCAGCGACATGCACCCCGAGATGCCCATCAGCGCATAGACGCCGAAACGCCCGTGCCCGTAGATCGTGCCCAGGCAGCACAGCACGGCCAGCACGCCCACCGCCGTCAGCAGGTTGCGCGGCTTGAAGAACTTCATCAGATAGGTGCATACGAAACGCGCCGCGACGAACAGAATGAGCGACAGAATATAATAGGTGGCGCTGGCCTGTTCGGGCGTGCGGGGCAGCAGGGCGTCCAGGCCGATGCTTTCGCACACGGCATAGAAGCCGGCCGCCACGGGCTCCACATGCCGCAGCGCCTCGATGATCCGCTCCGGCGCGGCGTCGGCACCCAGCGAGGCGACCACCTCGTCGAAACGGAGCTGCTGCATGGCGTAGCGGATCACGAACGACCAGACCGCGATCTGGGCCCCCACGTAGAAGAACTGCGCCACCACGCCCCACACGTAGTTGCGGTTGCGCAGCAGCCGTCCGAGCGACCCGCGGAAATCGAGCGCGCCGCCCTCCTTCAGACGGGGCATGCGCGTGAAACGGATCGCCAGCAGAATGGCCACCATCACCGCGCCCAGGGCCATGTAGGTCATGGTCACGGCGTTGAGTTCGGCGCCCTGAATGCGCACGAGTTCGGCCTCGGGCAGCGCCGCGCGCTCCGAAGCCACCATCGTGTTGAGCTGCGAAAGGATGAAGACCTGCGAAATGACCACGCCCGCGATGGCGCCGAACGGATTGAACGACTGGGCGAAATTCAGCCGCCGAGTGGCGGTCTCTTCGGGCCCGATGGCGCAGACGTAGGAGTTGGTCGAGGTCTCGAGGATCGAGAGCCCCGCAAAGAGCACGAAGATCGCCAGGAGGAACATGACGAATCCCGCCTCGGCGCTCCACGCCGAGACGAGCATCGCCGGATAGAACATGAAGGTTCCCAGCGCGTAGAGTCCCAGTCCGAGCATGACGCCCGACTTGTAGGTGTAGCGCTTGATGAAGAGCGCGCCGGGGATGGCGAAGCAGCCGTAGCCCAGCAGGTAGCAAACCACCTGGATCCAGGCGGTTTTCGAGTCCGACAGGCTCATGATCCGCTTGAAGGCGGCCAGCATCGTGTCGGTGAGGTTGTTGGGCACGGCCCATGCGAAAAACAGGATGGTCAGCAGGGCGAACGGCCATGCGATTCCCTTCGGTATGATAGATCGGTTTTCCATAAAAAAATTCGGGTAAATCATTGCCGGCGCGGCGCGGGCTGCGGCATCGCAGATCCGATGCGTGCAGCACGCGCCTGCCGTTTCCGGGACTGCGGAGGGGCGATCAGCGGAAGCATCCGGCGATCCGGTCGAGCTTCACGCCGAAAAGGGCCTCGATCAGAGCGCCGATCCGGGCTTCGTCGCCCTGCAGGTGGAACGTATACTGCACGTGCGAGAGCGACTCGCCCGGAGCGAGCGCGGCGCCCGGCGACGAGGTTTCGATCTCGTAGAACGGCCCCATCACGGTGCCGTCCTCGGTCGGGCCGTCGTTATAGGAGTTGATGACGTCGCCCGCGAACGGATCCTCCTGGTCACCCCACTGGCCGTTGACGTAATCGGCCTCGCCCTGCGGCAGCGTATACTTCAGGATGGTCAGCACGCCCTTCTCCGAGTCGTAGCTGCCGCAGATGTCGCGGGCGCTGCCGGCCGGCAGACCCAGCTTCGAGCGGTATTCGCCGTCGATCTTGAAGTAGAGCATGCCGTCCGCCATGACGAGCCGGTCGGCGGGAATCTTGCCGAAATACTCGTCGTTGACCTTGCGGCCCTCGAACGTCTCGTCGTAGGGGATGAAGACCGTGGTCGTGGGCGTCGGGTTGAACATGCCGAGCAGCCACACGGAGGGCATACCCGTGCGACGCGTCCAGGCCTCGTCGCCGCAGTTGGTCAGCACATTGTCCGAGCCGTAGGCCACGAGTTTCACCTCCTCGGGGATGGCGACGCCCAGCACCTCGGCCGCCCGCGCCCTGTCGAGCAATTCGACCGTACGCTCCACGCCGATCGAGAAACGGAAGTCGGAGGCGTTGGTCAGCTCGATGCGCTTGGCGAAGCGGACGCTGCGCTCGTCCTGCGCCACGATGTCGTAGGTCTCGGTATCGATGGCCGCCGGCACCTTCCAGTTGGCGTAGACCTGCTCGTCGCCCCGTTTGAAGTACCACGAGTTCGGGCCGCCCTCGGGACCGAGCCAGAAGCGCTCCTCACCGCCCGTGGGGTTGAACTGGGGGTTGATCAGGCCCGACTCGATTAGTCCGTAGTTGATCCAGCCGTAGCTGTCGCCCGCGTCGCCGCCGGCCGTCGAGGTCATCACACGGCCCTGATAGGCCGGTATGACCATGATCTTCGCATTTCCGTCGGGGCTTTGCAGCTCGACCGTCCCGATGCCGTGCTTCGCGAAGAAAGCGCGGTCGTATCCGTAAGTTCCCATCTCGCAACGATTGTCCGCACCGGCGCAGGCGCTCATGGCGACGGCGGCCGATGCGATCGTGAATAATCTGATTTTCATAATATCGTTCATTTACATGCACCTTTTCTGCACCCCGGCACGGCCCGAACGGACTCGGCGCTGCGCCCGGCACATCGAAAACGCTCGTTCTCGGGTCCTTTTTCCGCCCCGGCGCTGGCACCGGATATCGCTCGGGCCGCACCGGGGCGAAATCCGGATCGCTATCTGTAAAGCGGACCGTAGACGCCGCAGGCCCGGTAGTCGGCCCCTTCGGGTTCGGATCCGAAGGCGCCCCAGGCCGACGGGCGGAAGAGCTTGTCGCTGTCGACGTTGTGCATGCACACCGGAATGCGCAGCATCGACGCCAGCGTGATCATGTCCTGTCCCACGTGGCCGTAGCTGATCGCGCCGTGGTTGGCGCCCCAGCTGTTCATGACCGAATAGACGTCGGCGAAAGCGCCCTTGCCCGTGAGCCGCGGCGCGAAGAAGGTCGTAGGCCACGTGCGGTCCGTGCGTTCGTTGATCGCGTCGAAGATCTCCTGCTCGACGTTCACGGCCCAACCCTCGGCGATCTGCAGCACGGGGCCCTGCCCCTTCACCAGATTCAGACGGCACATCGTCACGGGCATCTCGCCGCGCGTGAGGAACTGCGACGAGAAACCGCCGCCGCGGAAGTACTCGCGCGAGCCGGGATACCAGGTCGTCGCCTCGAGGCATGCCTCGGCCTCGGCCTCGGAGAGCTCCCAGAAGGGCTTCATCGCGGGCTTGCCGTCGACGGTCTGACGGCCCGTGGCGTCGAGCGTGCACGAACCCGAATTGATCAGATGGATGATGCCGTTCGCCGCATGGCCGGTCAGCTCGCGCCCCGTGACGCGCCGGACAGCCTCGGGCGACCAGTAGGTGCGCACGTCGGCGAAGATCTGGGCGCGGCCGGTCAGCAGATGCAGCAGCAGCATCGTCGCGCCGTTGAGCGTATCGTTCTCCGTGGCGAAGGTGATCGGCTCGCGGATGCCGTTCCAGTCGAACGAGCTGTTGAGCAGCGCCTCGGCGAAGTCGCCGTTGGGCCGGAAGTCGGTCCACTGACGCTGCCCCTGGAAGCCGCCGGCGATGGCGTTGTGGCCCATCGCCTCCTCGCGGAAGCCCATCCCGTCCAGCACGGCGTTACCGTGCATCAGGTCGCGGAACACGAGCGTCATCTTGACGACGTACTCCCAGATCTCGTCCTTCTTATCGCGCGCATAGACCAGATGCTCGGGGTTGTAGTCGCGACCTTCGTTGGGTTTGCAGTATTTCTCGACCCACTGCATCGCACGCGCGAACTCCTCCTTGTCGTAGATGCCCAGCTCGATGCGGCGTTCGATCTCCGAGCAGTCTACGTACTCGTTGCGCATACCGAGGTACTCCTGGAAAAAGTCGGGATTGGGCGTGGAGCCGGCGATGCCCATCGACACCGAACCGATCGACAGATAGGACTTGCCGCGCATCTGCATGACGGCCACCGCCGCACGCCCGAAGCGCAGCAACTTCTCCTCGACATCGGCGGGGATGGTCTCGTCGCTGCGGTCCTGCACGTCGCGGCCGTAGATGCCGAAGGCGGGCAGCCCCTTCTGCGTATGCCCGGCCAGCGCCGAGGCCAGATAGACGGCTCCGGGACGCTCCGTGGCGTTGAAGCCCCAGATCGCCTTGGGCATCAGCGGATCCATGTCGATCGTCTCGCAGCCGTAGCACCAGCAGGGGGTCACCGAGAGCACGGCTCCCACACGCTCGCCGGCGAACTTCTCGGCGGCCATCGCCGCTTCGGCCACGCCGCCGATCGTCGTGTCGGCGATCACGCACTCGACGGGCGTGCCGTCCGGATAGCGCAGCTTCTCGCGGTAGAGCGCGGCCACGCGGCGGGCCATGCCCATGGTCATCTCTTCGAGGGATTCGCGGATTCCGCCGCGGCGGCCGTCGATGATGGGACGGATTCCGATTTTCGGATAATTCGTGGTTTTCATAACTTTATGGGTGTTGCATAGTATTCATTGTTGTGCATGCACGGACCGGCCGGGTCCCGCACTCAGAGCGACGACCGGACGACCAGCCGCGCCGGCACATAGGTCTGGATGCGCCGGCGCGTCCGGACGAATTCGGATGCGAGGCGCCCCATCGCACGGGCATCGGTCGATATGGCCGTAATCCCGTCGCCGACCACCTCGAACATCGGTTCGTCGTCGAGCGCCACCGCCCCCACCTCGCGGCCGAGCGCGAAACCGCGCCGCCGCACCGCCTTGACCAGCCCGATCAGATGGATCCGGTCAGCCAGCAGATAGGCCGTTCCGGCACGCGGCTCCTCCATCTCGGAGAGGACCTCGCCGACGAATCCGCAATCGCGGCAGAACCGTTCGAAACAGGACCGGCAGCCCGTCGGACCGGCCGCAGCGCCGGAGAGCACCAGGCGGATGCGGTCGTAACGTGCGAAAAGCCGACGCCCCTGTTCCAGGCAGTCGTACAACGTCGTTTCGCAGCGGCAAGCATAGGCGAAGCGCTCCATATCGGGAGCCGCCGCATCGAGCAGCAGCAGTTTCGCGGGATCGACGGCATCGAACGCCCGCACGCCGGCATCGTCGCGGCAATCCATGACCAGGTAGTAGTTGTAGCGGCCGATGCTCTCGGTCACGATGCGGCGGAAACGCTCTCCGTCGCACCGGTGGAAACGCAGATCCACGTTGCAGTTCGCCGGCAGCTCGCCGACGAGCGTCTCATACAACTCGGAGCTGCGGGCGTTGTCCCGGTCCAGCAGCAAAAGCACCTCGACCGCACCGCGGGAGACGAAATACCCCTTGGCGGGGACCGACTCGACCACGCCGCGCCGCTTCAGCTCGCTGAAAGCCTTGAAGACCGTGTCGCGCGACACGTTGTAGCGCAGGCTCAGCAGATTGATCGAAGGCAGCGGATCGCCCGGCGCGCAGTCGCGTCGGGAGAGGCTCCGGCCGATGGCATCGGCCAGGCGGGTCACCTTGGAGGTTCGGGGTACGGCGGGAAGGACCATGTCGTCTGTCGTGGGCAAAAAGGGCGTGCGGACCTGCCCGTAAACAGGCCCGCACCCCCGGGTTCATCCGAATCAGTTGTCTACCGAAGTCGTCCAGCCCGGGTTCTGCACAAGCAGACGGCGCTGGTTCTTATCGATTTCGACCTGATCGATAGGGAACAGATAGTGTTTGGGCGCCTCGAACACGCGGTCCTCGACCTTGATGCGCTGATAGAAAGCGGGGTCCTGCATGTGGCCGCCGGCGTAGATGTTCATCGAGTGGATCGGCTTGCCCTGCGTATCGCCCTGGAGCCAGCGGCGCACGTCGAAGAAACGATGCACTTCGAAGGCCAGCTCGATGCGGCGTTCGTGGCGGATGCGCTCGCGCATCTGCTCCTTGCTCAGCCCCCTCGGCAGCTCGGGAAGCCCGGCGCGCTTGCGGATGTCGTTGACGTAGGCGTAGGCTTTGGCCGGACCTTCGTACTCGTTGACCGCTTCGGCATAGTTCAGGTACATCTCGCCCAGACGGATGTAGACCCACTGCATGAGCGGCGTGTACTGCCAGGGCACGCGCGTGGGATAGAGCAGCTTCTTCATCAGATAGCCCGTCTTGCAGTAGTCGGATCCGGCGTGGCCCTTGCCGTCGATGCCGTGGAACCAGAACTCGAGCGTATGGGGCTGCGTCCAGTTGCTCGCGCGGCTCGTCTTCCAGATCGCTCCGGCAAAGTTGATCGAAGCGTAGAACCGCGGCTCGCGGCCGACGTACATGTTGCTCACACCCTGCTGCCACCAGCCCTTGTCGGATGCCTCGGCGGCGAAACCGTCCTCGCGGTAGCCCGACTCGGGGTTGATGATCGGCGTCATGCCGTCGTTCGTATAGCCCGTGATGGGCGCCAGGCCATTGGCCATCTCATAGGCGTCGACCATCTCCTGCGTGGGGTTCAAGATCGAGTAGCAGCCGAACGACACGGGGTCGCCGCAGTCGAGCCAGTGGGAGTAGGTCCCCAGGTTCTTGGCCCAGAGGATCTCGTCGTTCCAGTTGTCGACGAAAAGCTGCTGGTAGTTCTTCGCGGGATCGTCGGGATATTTGTCGTACAGCTTGCGGCCGACGGCACGGGCCTCGTCGATGCAGGCCAGCGCGGCTTTGGCCGCCTCGTTCCACTTCTCGGCATCGTAGGTCTGCGAGATCAGGCACTCCTTGGTCACGGGGTCCTTCAGCTCGGCCATCATGTCGCTGCCGTTGTAGAGCGGCGATGCGATGTAGAGCAGCACGCGGGATTTCAGACCCAGCGCCGAAAGGCTCGTCGCACGGCCCGTGTCGGTCGAACCCCAGCGCGGAACGTCCTTCAGCAGCTCGTAGGCCCGGTCGCAGTCGGCGGCGATGAACTTCGCGCACTCGTCGGCTGGCGAACGGCGGATCGACATCATGTCCTCGCCCGGATCGAGCGCATGGTCGAGCAGCGGAATGGGGCCGTAGGCGCGGAACACCAGGAAATGGAACCATGCACGCAGGAAATAGGCTTCGCCCTTCCAGTGCAGCTTCTCGGTCTCGTTGGTCGGACACTTGTCCACATTGGCCAGGAACATGTTCACCTTGCGCAGGGCCATGTAGGATTCGGGCCACACCTGCGTACGTTTGATGTCGGTCGGGTTCCAGCCGCCGTTGTTGATCTGATGGCCGTAAGCGCCGCCATAGGCGCACTCCATCTCGTCGCACCCCACCGTGTAGGGATTTCGCCAGGCACCGCCGTCGTCGGCCATGTTCGCCTCGGTCGGGGTCCAGGAATAGATATGGGTCAGGAAATCGCGGGTGTAGAGTCTGTTGCTGAAGACGTCGCCGATCGTCAGGTTCTCATCGGGCGCCATATCCAGATAGTCTTCGCATCCGGCCATTGCGGCGCACATGCATACGGCCGCTATCGTCTTATAGAATTTGCGTATCATGATCTTCGTGTCGTTATGTTTAGAAACCCACCTGGATACCCAGCGTCAGCGCGCGCTGCGTGGGATAACCGCCCACGCCGTGGTTCGACTCGGGGTCGAGGATCTTGAGTTTGTCGATCGAGAAAAGGTTGTTGCCGTTGACGTAGAGGCGCAGGCTCTCCAGCCCCATCTTGGCGGCGATCCGCTTGGGGAAGTTGTAGCCGAACTCGGCGGTCTTCAGCTTGAGATAGGAGGCATCGTGCAGGTAAAGTGTGCTGATGCGGTAGTTGTTGGACGAGGTGCCCTGGTGCACGACCGGATACTTCGCGCGCGAGTTGTCGGCGCCCGGGATGAAGCGGTTGTCGAAGTACTCGTGCAGCACGTTGTAGCCCGGATAGTCCAGCTTGAAGGGATACATGCCCTCCTCGTCGATCAGAATGCTCGAGTGCGCGGCACCCGTGAAGTTGACGGTCAGGTCGAAGCCCTTGTAGGCGATCGTACCGCCGAAGCCGTACATGATCTCCGGCTCGCGAGCATAGCCGATGTAGGTGCGGTCGTAGTCGTTGATCACGCCGTCATCGTTGAGGTCCTTGTACTTGATGTCGCCGACCGTGTAGGTTCCGAACTCCTGCTTGGGGCTGGCGTCGATCTCCTCCTGCGACTGGAACAGTCCTTCGGCCACCAGTCCCATCGGGCTGCCGATGGCGCGTCCGCGCGAGTTCTGATAGTCGAAGACCGCATAGGCCGTGTCGTCCTCGATCACCTTGTTGCGGGCGAAGGTAAAGTTGCCGCGCAGCGCATAATAGAGTCCGTAGCGGGTCGTGTGCTTCAGCTCCAGCATGGCGTCCACGCCCTGGTTCTCCATGATACCGATGTTGGCCCACGGCGTATCGCCCCATGCGGCGCCCATGATGTCGGGAATCTGCGCGCGTTTGAGCAGAATCTGATTGCGATACTCGTAGAAGTAGTCGGCCGACAGGCGCAGCGCACCGCCGAACATCTCCAGGTCGAAGCCCACGTCGGTCTTCTGCGAAACCTCCCAGGTCGCGTTGGGCGCACCCATCTGCAGTTCGGCCATACCGTTCTGGAGAATCTGCGAATCGCCGAACAGATAGCCGTTGGCGGTCTTGTTGACCGTCGACATGTAGAAGAAGCGCGATGCGCCGTTGGCGTCGTTGCCCACCTGGCCGTACGAACCGCGGATCTTCAGATGGTTGATGACGTCGACGTTCCAGAACTTCTCGTTCGAGATCACCCAGCCGGCCGAGAAGGCGGGGAAGAAGCCATAGCGCTTGCCGCGGGCGAAGTTCTCCGAACCGTTGTAGCCGAAGTTCCACTCGAGCAGATAGCGCTGGTCGAAGTTGTAGGTCAGACGGCCCGACCAGCCCTGATAGCGGTGCTGGAGGTTGGCGGTCGAGTTGCCGGCCGTCAGGTCCTTCCAGTCGCGGCGCGTGAAGAGCGCCATCGCGCCCACCGTATGGCGGCCGAAGGTGCGGTTGTAGTTGATCTTGAAGTCGTAGTAATACGAACGGTTCGAGCCGCTGCTGGCCACGCGGTAACCCATGGCGGTCTCCTCCTTGATGATCGTATAGCGGTCCTCGCCCGAAACCTCGTCCGTGCCGAGGTATTTCTTGATTTCGGGCGTCTTGTTCCGGGTCACCTCGTTGAAGTAGTAGTGGTCGTAGGCGAACTTGCCGTCGATCGTCAGGCCGGGGGTCACCAGGTCGCTCAGGTCCCACTTGGCGCCGAACGTACCCTGCGTGGTCGAACGGAACTGCTTGGCGAAACCGCTGTTGGTCACCAGCACGTAGGGGCTGACGTTCTCGTACGACGTGTTGCCGCCGCCGAACGAACCGTCGGGGTTGCGCAGCGGGAAGGCGATGGGCGACACCTTACGCAAAGAGGTGAAAATATCGTTGGCAGGCGTTCCGGGATAGTTGTTGTCCTGCACGATCTCGGCCAGACCCAATTCGATCGAGAAGCGCTTGGAGAGGTTGATGTCGACGTTCGAACGGAAATTGTAGCGCTGCGTGCGCGAGTTGGTATCGTAGCCGAACGACGGATCCTCCTTGAACAGACCCGACTGCGACAGGAAACCGACGTTCACGTAGTAGCGGATGGTCTCGTTACCGCCCGACACCGAGAGGTCGTTCATCGTCTGGAACGTATTCTTCTTCAGCACCTCGTCCGTCCAGTTCACGTTGGGATAGAGATAGGGGTTCGAGCCGTCGCGGAACATCTGGATCTGCTCGGGCGACCAGGCAGGCTGCGCCGCACCGCTGACCGTGGCGGCCTCGTTCATCAGCGTGGCGAAGTCGGCGCCGTCAATGTAGTCGGGGAAGCGCAGGCCGTGCAGGTGGGTGGCCTCCATGCGCAGCGTGATCTTCGGCCGGCCCATCTGGCCCTTGCGCGTGTTGATGAGGATGACGCCGTTGGCACCGCGCATACCGTAGACGGCCGTCGCCGAGGCATCCTTCAGAATCGAGAACGACTCGATCTCGGCCGTGTTCACCAGGTTGATGTCGCGCTCGATGCCGTCGACCAGAATCAGCGGGGACTTGCCCGAGCCGAACGTACCCATACCGCGGATATAGAGCGCGGCGCCGTCGTAGCCCGGCTCGCCGCTCGACTGGCGCGAGATGATGCCGGGCATCGAACCGGCCAGCGCGTTGGCGAGCGAAGGCGTGGTCACCTTGGCCAGCTGATCGACCGCGACGGTCGACATGGCGCCGGTCACCGTGGCCTTCTTCTGGGCGCCGTAGCCCACCACGACCACGTCTTCGACCGACTGCGCGTCCTCTTCCATCAGGAAATCGATGTTCGAACGGTTGTGGATGGCAGTCTGCTGCTGCTTATAACCGAGGAACGATACGACCAGAAGGCCTTCGGGATCGTTCACGCCGATCACGTAGTTACCTTCGCTGTCGGTGATGGCGCCGACGTTGGTGGCCTGCAACATGACGGCGGCTCCGACGATCGGAGTCTTCGTCTTGGCATCGATCACACGGCCCGTGACCGTCATGGCCCGACCGCGCTGCGCCCAGGTCTGCCCGGGCAACGCCAATGCCGCGAATGCCAGAACCGTAAGCACGAGCATCCTGCCCTGCCGTACGGTTTCACGCAAAAAATCGCACAATTGTTTCATAGAAGTTTTAGGTTAGATGTAAAGTAATGATTCCGAACAAACCCGTCGCGTCCGCACGAGACGTCTCGGGTAGCAGAGGTTCGAACGGGCGTTTCCCGAACGCGGGCATCGGCGACAAGCGCCCGCATCCCGGCGGACCACGTACCCGAACGGACATCGTCCGCACGAAAACACAATAATCTTATAGTCCCGTTCTTTGAGGATTTACACTTTCTTTCCGTTCGCACGGAAAAAAACACTTTCTGTCGTGCTGTCTGTACTGATTTGCTCTACAAAGTAAAACAAACGATTTCAATTTTCCAAATATTTTTCGGGGCCGAAGGTCGAAAAAGGCAGCTGCATAACAAAAAAAGGCCAGCCGAAGAGGCTCGAAAATACGCCTCAACATATTGTATTTCATCGATTTACCCCCCCCCTACAAATCGCATGCAAAATTCTTTGATTTTTTACAAAAAAACAATATATTTGCAAAAACGTTTTAGCTAACCAAACGTCAGTCTCATGGCCAACACCCGGAATCGAATATCCCTGAAAGACATCGCCAACCGCGCGGGCGTCTCCACGTCGCTCGTCTCGTTCGTACTCAACGGCAAGCAGAAACAACACCGCATCAAAGACGAAGTGGCCCAACGCATCAAGGAGATCGCCAAAGAGCTGAATTACAAACCGAACGCCGCGGCGAAAAGCCTGCGGAACGGCCGCAGCCGCACCATCGGCGTGGTGGTATCGGACATCTCGAACCCGTTTTTCGCCCATCTGGCCCGCCACATCGAAGCCTCGGCCGAGCGTCACGGATACAGCGTCCACTTCGCCAGTTCGGACGAAAGCGCGCAGCGCACGGCCGTCCTGGTCGACAACATGCTGAACAAGGGCGTGGACTGCATCGTGCTGGTTCCCTGCGAAGGGTCGGACGCAACGGTCAAAGAACTGATGGACAAAAACATACCTCTCGTCCTGCTCGATCGCTACATCCCCGGGATCAACACCAACTACGTCTGCCTCAACAACCGGCAGGCCGCCTACGACGCCACCTGTCACCTGATCGACGAAGGGTTCCGCCGCATCGGAATGATCGCTTACGGCGTGCAGCTCAAGCACATGACCGACCGCATCGAGGGCTATCGGACCGCCATGACCGACCGGGGGCTGGAGGCGGAAATATCCATCGAATACGCCGACCACGCCTCAATGCAGAAAAGCTGCGAGACCGCGATCCGCAAAGTGCTGGAACGCAATACGGAAGCGCTGGTGCTGGCGACCAACACCATTGCGGTCGAATGCCTCTACATCATCCGCAAGCGGGGCATCATCGTCCCCGACCAGCTGGGTATCGTGGGTTTCGACGGCGGCAACGCGTTCGAATTCTTCTATTCGCCCCTCAGCTACATCCAGCAGCCGCTGGAGATGATGGCACAGAAGGCGGTAGAGATCCTCGTGGAGCAGCTCGACTCGTCCGACAGCTTCATGCAGCATGTCGAGACCGAAGGCATTCTGGTCAAACGCTCCTCTTCGATCCGGAATTCGCGCAAATAGGCGTGCTAAAACCTTTTAGATGACGTACAAGCCATCTCCCGACGACATCCCGAACGGCCGGGATCTCCGGCCCGATTCCGGCCGGACAGAAGGCCGGACGCTGCGATACGATCTGCCGACGGAAGGGAGAGGGCATCGTCGACAGGCAGGCGTCGAACGACATATACGCCTGATAAACAGGAAGTATACCAGTTCGCACGCCCGAAACGGCAAATGCCGGTAATATTAAGGTATACCAACAGCCGGTGTCCGGCATGCGCTCAAGCTCTGAGACGCCTCCCCGGAAAAATCCGCGCACTGAACAGCAAACCCGCGCAAACGCCGGATTCAGACGGAGAAACACCGCACAGCGCAGCGATTCCGCACGAAATATCGGTCCGCACGCAAAAAAAACGGAGAATAATTTGCATTTATTAAATCGATTTAGCTATATTTGCAATGTCGATACTGATCTGAATTATTTGCAACCCTAACCTCGAAAAAAACGAATTCAAGAAAGACGAACCGAACCATGAAAATGAAAGCTCTTTTGGCGGCCGCGCTCTGTCTCTTCACCGCTGCCGGCTTCGCACAGGAGTATCCGTTCGACGGTCTCAACATGAGCCTCGGCAACCTGTCGCGCCTCTCCGACGCCAAGACCCGCTCGATCAGCCCCGAAAACTTCACGGGCGAGAAAGGAAAAGGCGGCATGGCCACCCCGCAGCTTCCCGCCACACGCAACGTCAACAACGCTTCGTGGGCCGCGCGCGATCTGGGACAGACCTGGAAGGTCAACCCCTTCATCACCATCGAATCCAAGGAGACGGTCACCATCGCCGAGATCGAAGGTCCGGGCGCCATCCAGCACATCTGGATGACCCCCACGGGTGTTTGGCGCTGGTCGATCATCCGCATCTACTGGGACGACGAGAAGGAACCCTCCGTCGAGTGCCCGATCGCCGACTTCTTCTGCATGGGCTGGAACGAATACGCACCCGTCGTATCGCTGCCCGTATGCGTCAATCCCGGCAGCGCCTTCAACTGCTACTGGCAGATGCCCTTCCGCAAGAAGTGCAAGATCACCATCGAGAACGTCAACGATTCGCAGTCGATGAACCTCTACTACCAGATCGACTACACGCTGACCGACGTGCCGAAGGACGCCGGCTATTTCCACGCCCAGTTCCGCCGCACGCGCTACAACGAGACCTCCGACTTCACCATCATCGACGGCGTGAAGGGCAAGGGCCAGTACGTGGGCGTCTACATGGCCTGGGGCCTGCGCAACAACGGCTGGTGGGGCGAAGGCGAGATCAAGTTCTTCATGGACGGCGACACCAAGTTCCCGACCATCTGCGGCACGGGCACCGAAGATTACTTCTGCGGCTCGTACAACTTCGACCGCAACGGCCGCTTCGTCGAGTTCTGCACGCCCTATGCGGGTCTGTGCCAGGTGATCCGCCCCGACGGAACCTACCGCTCGCAGGAGCGTTTCGGCCTCTATCGCTGGCATATCATGGATCCGGTGCGCTTCGACAAGAGCCTGAAGGTGACGATCCAGGATCTGGGCTGGCGCCACGACGGCCGCTACCTGCAGCAAAATTCGGACATCGCCGCCACGACGTTCTGGTACCAGGCCGAGCCGCACGCCAAATTCCCCGAATTCCCCGGATGGCGCGAGCTGGAAACCTATTGATCCTCCGCGCATACCTGCGCAACCGAAAAGAGGGCCGACGGATTCGTCGGCCCTCTTTTTAGCCGTCCTCCGCGCCGGCCCGAGCCAGCCTCGAAGTCTCAAGAAACGTTCCCGCCGTCGCGATAGCATCGGGCAGAACCCGGAGCGAAAAGCTGATCGGAACGGGCTGAATTCCGTTCGCCGCAAAACCCGCCTGTCGGAGTGCTCCGTCCCGACCGCATCGACTCCCGGACAAACAATCCCGCATCCGGACAATCCGCAGGCCTCTGCCCGGACGATCCGGAGCAGCGCCCGCCCGGGACTCCCTGCGCCCGTCGAACGAATCCGGTGCGCCGCAAGCAATCCGCCCCGCTACCCCGCCCGCCTCAGCCGCTCGGCCGCACGGCACCGCCGCCGACCCGTCTCTCCGCAAGCACCCGGCTCCACGACACAGCGATCCGACCCGGGCGCTCCTCAACACAAGCCCGCAGCCGCGGGCGAAGTTCTTCCAAACCCGATCCCGGGAAACGGCGCCGCAGCCGATACGCCCGGCCGTCACTGCCCCCGCGGCCCCGCAGACACAGCGGCCCGGCCTTTGCGCAGACCGGCAGCCGCACAGCCGCACGACGAATCGGCGGAAGGAACCCGGCAGGCAGATCTCGACGGACAAATCAGCGACAGCCCGTCCGGACCATCCCGAAACGGCAGCCGGAACACCTCCGCCACCTCGCAGCCCGCCGGCTCCGCCCCGACAAAAAGGCGGCGGCTCCCGACTTCGGGAACCGCCGCCAGACACGGACACACCAGTACCATCCGACTGCACGTATCAAACCCAACTAACCGACCGGTATGCCGTGTTATCCGTATGCGTTTTCACGCTCTCTGCGCCCGCAGCCGAGGCTGCCAGAGCGCAGAGGCGCAGAAACTCAGGATTCTGCGATCGCCATTTTCCGGCCGGAGACGACGCACTTGCGGATCTCGATGGCACCCTCATGCACGCGGATGAAGGGTTTGCCCGCCTCGAGCCCCACGGTCGCATAGCCGGATGCCGTCGAAAGGAACGAGCGGAAGTCGTCGCCCACCTTCGAATCGATGTAGAGCGTCTTGTCCACCGCATCGTAGCGCACGCCCGTCAGCGCCTGGATCAGCCCGTAGCTGGCCATCGCGCGGGCATACCACGAGCCGCATTCGTATTCGTTGAACGGATTGCGCACCCGGCCGTCATAGCGGTCGCGGCAGGTCCGGACGATGTCGAGGCCCTTCTCCACCTCGCCCTCGAAGATCAGATGCGAAGCCACCTGATACTCGATTCCGGTCCACACCTCGTCGCTGTAGACGAACGGCAGGCTGGGTTTCCCGCCGCGGGGCCAGCTGCACAGCAGCAGACCGCCTTCGCGCCCCATCGCATAGCCCGGACGCTGCGGATTGGCGTGGTCCGTGAGGTCGTGTCTGAGGTTGTAGGCATAGACCGCATTCAGATGGCTCTTCACCTTGCTGCGGTCGATCGGCTCGTCCAAGCCCGCCGCGAGCGACATCCAGCAGCCCAGGATACCGTCCGAAATACAGCCCGTACCGTACTGGTATTTCGGCCCCTCCTTCTCCAGGATCGCCCGCGCTTCGGCCGAATAGGTGCTGTGGAAAGTCATGGCCGTGGTGGGATCCTGCGCATCGAGGTCCTTCCAGCGGATGTCCTGCACGAAGTACTCGCCGTTCCAGAGCTTACCCTCCATGTAGGCGCGGCTCTTGGCGAGCAGTTTCTCGTAGCGTTTCACGTCCTGCTTGAGCGCCCGGCCGATCTGGACGAAGCTGTTCAGCGCCCCGGCGTAGAAGCTGGTGCACATGCCGTCGGGGCCCCAGAACTCGATGTCGTAGGTATTGTGGTGCGGCTCTTCGAGGGCACCCGCCTCGCGCGGATCCCACGTGCGGATGCAGTAGTCGAGGCTCTGCTTCAGCTGCGGGTAGATGCGGCGGATCCAGGCGTCGTCGCCCGAGATGCGCCAGTCGCGGTAGACCTTGATGATCCCGCCCAGCTGGCCGTCGGCGGCCGCATGGAAGTCGTGGTGCACGGGCCGAATGGGCAGATTGGCGCGGAAGACCTGATGCCCCTCGGTGTTCTGATCGACGAAGAATTCGGTCTCGCGCAGCGAGCGCTCCATCCGCGGGAAGAGGTGGGGCACCGCCTGGGCGTAGTTCCACACATGGGTGCACGAACCGTGGCAGCTGCCCCAGCTGTCGCCGCTGCCTTCCCACACCCAGAAGCGGCCGTCGTGCTGACGCATCACGGTCGCCGACTTGAGGATCGTCAGGTTGGCCGCCACGGCCTCGACGACCTCCGCCGGGAGGGTCATGTCGTAGAACGCCTTCGAGAAGCGCTCCGAACGGCCTTTCAGCTCGTCGTAGCGGGCGCTCCAGTAGGCCGTCACCTCCTCGAGCGACGCGAAGCGGCGGCTGTACCAGGGTTCGTATTTTTGGGGCGTATCCTTATAGAGCGCCTCGTCGTAGCAGGACCCGAAGTCCGCTTCGTTCGAAGCCTCCGGACCGATGCGGTGGAACGAACGGGGCACGTACCAAGCCATGTAGAGGCGCACGGTCTTCGTCTCGCCGGCCTTCAGCTCCACGGGCACGTAGAGCGAACCGCCCGGGGCGCCGTCGCCGGGGGCGACGGGCGTCATGTCGCCGCTGCGGACCTTGTTCCAGGCCATCGTCAGCGGATCGAACCACGCGCCGCGGAACCAGCAGTGGTCCACGACCGTGCGGTCGTCGTCGGTATAGATGGCGAACCGGCCCTCGAGGTTGGGCTCGTTCTCGGGCGCCTCCTGGTTGAGCACGAAGCCGTTCTTCATGGGCTGCACCGACGAGAGCGCCTTATTGGTCTTGTACATGAAGTTGCGCGTATTGAACGAGAAGACCGCCTCGACGGGCGCGTCGGAGGTGTTGGTAAAGGCGTACTCGAAGCCTGCCACAGGCAGGCCCGAATTATCCTCGTCGTTGGGAATAAAGGGGTTCCAGGCGGTGATCGTCACCTCCAGAGGCAGATCGCCGTCGCGCAACCGCAGCTCGGCGAAGGGAAAGCGCGCCGTAAAGACGCCCTCGTCGAAGCGGGGCAGGCCCCACGTCGTGCCGCCCACGCCCATTCCGCCGTCGCGACGGCCGAACTTCTTGTATTCGGGGACGTTGGCCTCCAGGACCTTGGCCCCGTTCTCCACCCCTTTCACGCAGACCGCCGCAAACGTACACGGCTCGTGGAACAGATCGGGATAGTGGTGCAGCGACATGTTCGAAATGGCGCCGGTCCCTTCGAAACAGAACATGCCGCTTCCCAGACCGCCGATCGGGAAGGCGATATGGTCGAGGCGGCTGCCTTCGTAAGGGCTGTTGTATTCGCGGTCGGCGGCGACGAGGCCCGCAGGCACGACGGCCGCCACGGCGAGCAGACAACTCCAGAACAGATTGCGTTTCTTCATAAGTTTCAAGGTTAAGTATTTGGGTTTCCGTAAGTTTCCATTCCGATCGCTGCGCGACCTACCCTGCTGCCGCGTTTCCCGACCGACACATGCACGAATCCTGCACGGCGCAATATGCGCCAGCCATCGCACGGAATCAAAAAGAATATTCGGGAAATTACACGAGTCCGACGCTTCGACGAACTCCCGGGTCTGTGCAAATATAGACGAAAAATGCGAGTTTGCAAAACTTTTTAGCAAATTACTCGCACGCGACCCCGGCTCCGCGAACGACATTCGAGAAACACGAATCAACAACTATCTGTAAACCACATCAATAGAATCGCACACAATCCTTTTTCGATCGCAATAAAATTTACTAAATCGTTTTAGCAACAATTCGGTTTTCAAGCCCGCGCGGAGCCGGAAGCGGCCTCGCCGACAGGCTCCGACCGCGGATGCGGCGGACACGGATCGGCGGGATTTCCGAAAAAATTCATTACTTTTGTAACATACTAACCACCGCTCTGCGGAGCGGCTCTCCGGGACGGTCTACGCCGTACGGCAGACCCCGCCCGCAGACCCATAACGATTTGCTTGCCTTATGAAACGACTGCTCACCCTGTTCATCGCCATCCTGTGCGGCGTCGCCGGCGCTTCGGCGCAGGACCTCACCGTCGCCTCGTTCAACGTGCGCTACCAGAACGACGAAGACAACCGCGAAGGCAACGGCTGGGAACGCCGCTGTCCCTACGTCTGCGGACTGATCGACTTCGAAAGTTTCGACATCTTCGGCGCCCAGGAGGTGCTCCACCCCCAGCTGCTCGACATGTGCGCCCGGCTGACCGACTACGATTTCGTCGGCGTGGGCCGCGACGACGGCAAGACCCGGGGCGAGTACGCGCCGATATTCTATAAGAAAGAGCGGTTCGAGCGCCTCGACTCCGGACACTTCTGGCTCTCGGAGCAGAGCGACCGCCCCACCGTGGGATGGGACGCCGCGCTGCCGCGCATCTGCACCTGGGGCCGTTTCCTCGACCGCCGGACCGGCCGCCGCTTCTGGTTCTTCAACCTGCACATGGACCACATCGGCAAAAAGGCCCGCGAAAAGAGCGCCGAACTGGTCGTCGAAAAGATCCGCTCGTTCTGCGCCCCCGACGAGTCCGTCATCCTGACGGGCGACTTCAACGTCGACCAGCACGACACCATCTACACGACATTCACCGACTCGGGCGTACTCGCGGACTCTTACGAAACGGCCGCGAAGCGGTTCGCCCCCAACGGCACGTTCAACGACTTCCACGTCGACCGGCTCACCGACAGCCGCATCGACCACGTGTTCGTCTCGCCCTCGTTCCGCGTCGTCCGCTACGGCGTGCTGACCGACACCTACCGCACGCCTACCGCCGAGAGCGAGGAGCTGGTACGTTCGGGCAACTTCCCCGAAGAGGTCGGGCTGCGCTCCTATCGGGCGCGCGCCATCTCCGACCACTTCCCCGTGGTCGTGAAACTCGGCTTCGCCCGATAAGCCCATGAGCCGCAAACAACGCTACTACACCTTCGACGAGCTGGCCCGACGCCAGACACCGAGCGCCTTCGCGACGATGGTCAAACCCGTCGGATCGCGCTGCAACCTCGATTGCGCCTACTGCTACTATCTGGACAAGGAGGCGATCTATGCGGGCATCGAACCGCAGATGGACGATGCGCTGCTCGAGCGCTACATCCGCCAGTACATCGAAGGCAACCGGGTCGACACGGTGACGTTCGTCTGGCACGGCGGCGAGCCGACGCTCGCCGGGCTCGACTTCTTCCGCCGGGCCGTAGCGCTGCAGCAGCGCCATGCCGGCGGCAAACGCATCGAAAACGCATTGCAGACCAACGGCACGCTGCTGGACGACGACTGGTGCGCGTTTCTGCGCGACAATCGCTTCCTGGTAGGCATCTCGCTCGACGGCCCCGCGTCGATCCACGACCGCTGCCGCCGCGACAAGGGCGGGCGCCCCACCTTCGCACGGGTGGCGGCCGCCGTGGAGAGGCTCCGACGGCACGGCGTCGAATTCAACACCATGACCACCGTCAACCGCTACAGCGAAGGCCGCGGACGGGAGGTATACCGCTTTCTCAAATCGCTGGGCAGCCGCTACATGCAGTTCATGCCCGTCGTCGAGCAGGTCTGCGACCCGCCACACGGAGGCCGGCCGGGCATCGTGGCGCCCGGCACGCCCGGCAGCCGGCCGGCCGAATGGTCGGTCTCGTCGCGCGGCTTCGGCGAGTTCATGTGCGAGGTGTTCGACGACTGGGTGCTGAGCGACGTGGGCGACTATTTCGTGCAGCTCTTCGACGTGTCACTGGCCCAGTGGGTGGGTATCCGCCCGCCGCTCTGCTCGTTCTGCGAGACGTGCGGCGATTCGCTGGTGGTCGAGCACAACGGCGACATCTACTCGTGCGACCACTTCGTCTTTCCCGAGTACCGACTGGGCAATCTGGCCGACACGACGCTCGTCGAGGCCTTCGCTGCGTCGCGCCAGGGCGAATTCGGTGCCGCCAAGCACAACGACCTGCCCGCCGAGTGCCGCCGCTGCCGCTGGTATTTCGCCTGCCGGGGCGAATGCCCCCAGCACCGCTTCGACCGCACGGCCTCGGGCGAGGAGCATCTTAACACGCTCTGCGAGGGATACAGGCTCTTTTTCAGCCACGTCGACCCCTACATGCGCCGCATGGCCGAGCTGCTGCGCGCAGGAGAACCCGCCGCATTCGTCATGCCGTGGGCGCGCCGCCGCATGGGGCTGCTGTAACCGCCGAACGACCGGCGCAACCGCACTCCGGTCCGGCGCCCCGTTCCCGAACCGCGCGAAAAAAGAGGCTGTCCGACAGACAGCCTCTTCGTCTTTCGATCCGGCGCGCTACAAATCGATCCGCAGCCAACTCCGCGGATGCTCGTCGGTATCGACGATCCGGTACGTCCGGACCGAATCGCCCTGCGGCACCCGCAGCGTCGCCTGAACCGGCGTCCGCCCCCGCACGCCGCAGCGTCTCAGCCGCCAGCGGTCGATCGCCGCCTCGGCGACAAAGCCGTCGTCCGTCGGACGCACCGCAGCCGTTTGGCAGGGCGCATCGTCGCCCGCCCGCATGCAAACCGCCTCCGACTCCCCGATCCGCACGCGGAAACGCTGTCCGAAATCGATTTCCGCTTCGATTCCCGATCGGATCGAGTCGCCGCACACGATCCGCACATGCAGGTAGAGCTGCCGGTCGTCCGCCGCCGTCCGCAGATACAGCCCCGCATCCGCCCGCGGCGCGACCGCCAAATCGGGCGCCGCGAGTGCCTCTTCGGCCGGAAACGGATCGCCGGCACAGCGGCGCGGCGCGAAATCGTGCAACAGCCACCCCTTGACGGCCATACACGCATGAGAGCCGAACCGGTCGGTCGCAGACAGAGCCCACACCCCGCCGTCGCGCGTAGCGCACAACGCATTCCAGTTTCCGTAATAATCGTGCAGCCGCTCGGCCGGGTCGGCCCCGGGGCGGGCGAAACCGTCGAACGGAGCGGAGACGCACCCGAAATTCCGGCCGGAGCGATCCCCCATCGCCACCTGCATCCGCAGCGCCCCGACCTCGCCCGGTTTGAAACCGTCCGCCAGCAGCGGCTGCCGGCGCCCGGCATTGCCCTGCCACGAAAGCAGCCACTCGCCCGTCGCCGCACGCCGCAGGTAGGGCGCTCCGGCCGTCGCGGCGGCCTCCATGCGCCGGACGAACGGATACGTACGCCGCCGCGACCGCGCACCGATCGCGGTCCGACACCGGCGCCACGGCATGCGCAACACCGTCGGTTGGAAATGGTTCATATGATGGGAATAGCCGTTGTCCTCGATCGCCACGAGCACCCGGCGCCGCTCTTCGAGCAGTCCCGGAACCGGCATGCCGTCGCGGAACCCCGGGCGGAACGCCGCACGCTCGGCTGCGCTCCACGTACGGCCGCCGTCGCGCGAGCGGCACATCCCGATCGACTGCTCGTCGGAGCGGGGGAACTCCCCCTCGTCGGCGAAAAAGAGGCGGATTTCGCCGTCGGGCAGCTGCACGGCCGACGGCTCCCAGCACCCGTCGCCAAAGCGGTGTCCGGCATCGTGCACGAAGATCTCGTCGCTCCACGTACGGCCGCCATCCTCCGACCGCCGTACGCGGATGCCGAAACGCCGGGCCGGATCGGCATTGTCGTGCGCCGCGCGCGGATTGTAACACAGCAGCAGCGAGCCGTCGCGGCACTCCATCAGATCGGGCACGGCCATGTCGTGCGTCGGCGTGTTCGGTACGACCAGACGCTGCTCGCTCCACGTACGGCCGCCGTCGCACGAGCGCGCGAGCCATACGCCGCCGCCGTCCGTCACGGCGATCAGCTCGCCCGAACGGGTTTCGATCATCCGCGAATAGTTGCCGTGCGCGAAGAGCCGCACGCAGGTCGGGACATCCCACGCGATGCGGCTGCGCCGTTCGCGGGCCGCACCGCACAGGGCACTCAGCCCCAGCACGAACACGAAGAAAATGCGTATCATGGTTCTCGTCGGCAGCTCAGGTCAGCGGAAGCGGGGCGCCGCCGCGCGTTCCGACGGATGCCGGTCCTTCACCTCGGGCCAGCCGCCGCGCCAGCGGATGCGGTCGAGCATCAGCGCGCGTCCCTTCGGATCGCGGACATCCACGGCATGATAGAGCATCCAGTCGCGCCCCCGGGCATCGGTCACGATCTCCGCATTGTGCCCCGGCCCTGCGAAACGCCCGCTGCCCGTCACGACCACTTCGTGACGGTTCTCCAGCATGGAACGGCCCTGCCGGTCGAGATAGGGGCCGAACAGGCTGTCGGAGCGCCCGACCACGGTGGTATAGGTGCTCTTCACCCCCTCACAGCAAGTGCCGACGGAGGCGAACAGGTAGTAGCGGCCCGCCCGCTTGTGGATATAGATCGCCTCGTAAGCGGTTCCGGCGACCCGCCGTTTCTCGGCTCCGGGACGCACGGAGAGCCCGTCGTCGGAGAGCTCGATGCCGTAGAGGCCGCGGAAGCTGCCCCAGAAGAGGTATTTGCGCCCCTCGTCCTCGATATAGAACGGGTCGATCGAATTCTGCACGCCGATCTCGCTGCTCAGGAACAGCTTGCCCCGGTTGGTCCAGGGTCCCTCGGGAGTCTCGGCCTCGGCCACGCCGATGCCGCAGGTCCACTCGCCGCCCCAGACCGACACGGCGTAATACATCACGTAGCGGTCGCCGATCCGGTTGACGTCGGGCGCCCACACCCGGCCGCCCTCGACGAAATCGGGATGCGTCAGGTCGGTGAAGACCGTGCCGCAAAGGGTCCAGTTCACCAGGTCCTGCGACCGCATGATCGGCACGTTGGACGTGTTCTCCGTGGCGTAGAGATAGTAGGTACCCTCCTCCTCGATCACCGTCGGATCGGGCAGGCTCATCGGACAGACGGGGTTGGCATAGGTGCGCGGCCGGACTTTTCCGCCGTCGCCGGATGCGGGCTGCGGGCGCCCGGCGGCCGAAACGGACCGGCCGGAAAAGAGCGCCAGCAACAGGAGAAGGGCCGCCGAACGGCCCCGGGAGAGGAATCGGTCAATCGTCATTTTTCTGCGAGGCAATGAATTTCGGTCTTTTCGAGGGGATCAGGCGGGGCGTGAAATAGCGGGGAGAGATCTCCAGCTTGCGGCTCAGCCCGGGACGTTTGCGGAACTGCAAATCGGTGATGTGCATGATCCGCGGATGGATGACGCCGTCGGCGTAATGCGAGTGGAACACCACGCGCAGGCGTCCTTTCCGGTCGCGGAAAACGGCATGATGCCCCACACCCACCAATCCGCCGGGCGACTGCAGTACCGGATTGTCTTCGTATTTGGTCCAGGGGCCGGTGATCTTCCGGGCCGTGGCGCAGCCGATGCCGTACTTCGGGCTCTCGTAGCTGTTGGCCGAATAGGTCATGTAATAAACCCCGTCGCGCTCGATCACGAACGGGCCTTCGTTGACCGACGGCCACACCCGCTCCCACTCCTGCCACATGCGGGCGCAGAAGCGTTCGGTGGCGGGCTTCAGCGTCTTGTAATCGCGCTCCAGCTGGGCCATCCAGATCTCGTTGCCCGAGCGGAACCGCACCCAGAACAGATAGGGCGTTCCGTCCCTGTCGATGAAGAGCGTGTTGTCGATTCCGGGTTCGTCGAGCATCGGGCGCTTCTCGGCCTGCACGAAGGGGCCGAGCGGCGAACGGGCCTCGGCCACGCAGATGCGCTCCTCGGCGGAGTAATACATATAATAGGTATCGCCGATGTGGTAGACCTCGGGCGCCCAGAACCAATGGTCGCCGAACGAATCGGCCTTGTCGAGCGCAAGGTAGTCCGCCCGGCCGTAGGGATAGTACCAGTGTTTGAGGTCGTCGGAAACGAGCACGGCGATGCCGTCCGGCGACGAGGTTCCGTAGGCATAGTAGACGCCGTTCTCGCAGAGGATGAACGGATCGGCCAGCGGCACGGCGTCTTCCGGTGCAACTGCGGATACGAAACCCGGCAGCGCACACAACAGCAGGGACAATAATTTCTTACACATGACTGATAGAGTATCGATTATTGCTAAAACGTTTTTGCACCTACGTCGCGATTTCTGCGACCGGCACTTCCGGACAACGGTCCGGAACGATCGCGGCCCCGCAACCGGGTGCGACGCCGCCGTCAGACAAAGATAGTACAAATATTGCCGCACACCGCTCCTCCCGACCGAAAAAAAGCGGAGCCGCCTTCCGTTTCAGCACACTTTTCGCAAGCGGCCCGGGCTGCGGCGCATATCGTCCCCCTGCGACCCGCCCGCGGGGCCGGCGCAGCAAAGGACGGACCGGACTGCCGGCGACCGGTTCCGACACCCATGCCGCCCGACACGTCGCCCCGGTGTCCGGTACTCCGGGGCCGGTCGAGGAGGCAGCACGCTCGTCGCGGAACTGCCCCGGCCAGACTCCCGGTTACGGTCGCGCACCTCCCGGCCGCACGGCCGAAGCGGATCCACGGCGATCCGCCGAACGCTCCGACGGGCCGTGCGAAGAAAATATTTTGCTTTTCGGCGATTTTCGCGTATCTTCGTTCCGACAGGAGCGATCCGCCCGGACGGCAGCCGCCCGATACGGGTCGCCCCCAACCTCAAAACACTCGTACGCATGTCGATCTTCTCACTCTTCCACCGCAACAACGACGCCCCCGTCTACCCCGCCGACACCCTGACCGCGCGTGACGGCTCGCAGATCGTGCTGCACTTCTTCCGCCACGCCTCTCTGGCCATCCAGGTCGGCGAACACTGGATCTACGTCGACCCCGTTTCGGAATATGCCGACTACGCCCGGCTGCCCAAAGCCGATCTGCTCCTGATCACCCATTCGCACTACGACCATTTCGACCGTGCGGCCGTCGACACGCTCACCGTCCGCGGTTCGGACATCCTGTGCGACAAGACCACGGCCGAGGCCTTCGATTTCGAGTGCATCGTCATGACGCCGGGCGGCACGGCCGATCCGCGTTCCTACGTGCACGTCGAAGCCGTCGCTGCCTACAACACGACCGAAGGCCATACCGATTTCCATCCGAAGGCGCGCGAAGACGTGGGCTACGTCCTCACGATCGGCGGCACGCGCATCTACATCGCCGGCGACACGGAGAACACCCCCGAAATGAAGGCGCTCGAAGGGATCGACATCGCCTTCCTTCCGGTCAATCAGCCCTACACCATGACCGTCGACCAGGCCGCGGATGCCGTCAAGGCGCTCCGGCCCGCCGTGTTCTACCCCTACCACTACGGCCAGACCGACCAGACGACGGACATCGACCGGCTGGTGCACGCGCTGGAGGGCATCACGGAGGTACGCGTGCGGCCGATGGACTGATCCGGCAAGCGGGCCCGCCGGCGGCAGGAGGCCTGCGGAAACGGGACTGCACCGGAAACGGAACAGCAGCGGCCCCGGTGCCGGCGAGGTGCGATCATGCCGCATCGTCAGTCATTCCGCGACCGCCCGGCGAGCCGCCGGAATGCCGCGAAAGATGCGGCACCGACCCACCTGCCCGGATCCGGCATGTGCAAAACGGCGCGCAAAAACGGCGCACGGTCGCCCTCGGCGAGTCGCCGCGAACGAAAAGAGCCCGCCCCTGCCGGACAGCATCCGGCAGGGGCGGGCTCTTCGTACCGTGGTCATCGGGCCGTCGGCCGGCCGAAGCCGGACAGCGGCCTATTCTACATAGAGGACCAGCCCCTTGAGGTACTCGCCCTCGGGATGGTAAATATCGATGGGATGGTCGGCGGGCTGGGTCAGCTGGTGCAGAATCCGCACCTTGCGCCCTGCGATGGCCGCGGCCGAGAAGACCGTCGTACGGAACAGCTCCTTCGACACGGCCTGCGAGCAGGAGAACGTGAAGAGGATGCCGCCGCTCTTGATCTGCGACAGCGCCCGCGCATTGAGCCGCTTGTACCCCTGCATGGCGTTTCCCAGCACCTTGTGGTGCTTGGCGAAGGCCGGCGGGTCGAGGATGATGAGGTCGTAGCGGTCGTCGATGTGTTTCAGGTACTCCACGGCATCGGCCGCCACGGCCGTATGGGGCGCGTCGTCGCCGAAGTTGAGCCGCACGTTCTCGGCTGCCAGCTCCACGGCCCGCTCCGACGAATCCACCGAGCATACCTCCCGGGCGCCGCCCGCCAGGGCATAGACCGAAAAACCGCCCGTATAGCAGAACGTATTGAGCACCGTGCGTCCCGCAGCATAGCGCCGGACCAGTTCGCGGTTTTCGCGCTGGTCGAGGAAAAAGCCGGTCTTCTGCCCCTTCTCCCAGTTGACCAGAAATCGGATGCCGTTCTCCGCCACGGCCTGCGTCTCGTGGTCGGAACTGCCCCACAGATAGCCGTCCACGGCATTCAGCCGGGCATTGTAGGGCACCGTCTGCGACGACTTGTCGTAGATCGCCGTGAGCCGGTCGCCGTAGACCTCGCGCAGCGCGGCGGCGACCTGCTGCCGCGCCCGATACATCCCCACCGAATGGCACTGCACGACGGCCGTCGTCCCGTACACGTCGACCACCAGCCCGGGCAGTCCGTCGCCCTCGCCGTGCACGAGCCGGTAGCAGGTCGTACGTTCGTCGTCCGTCAGCGACAGGGTGCGGCGCACGTCGTAGGCCACGGCGATCTTGCGGCGCCACCAGGCGTCGTCGATCGGCTCCTGCTCGAACGACAGCACCCGCACGGCGATCGACCCGATCTGATAATGGCCCCGGGCGATGAATTCGCCCGAACGGGTGTAGACGTCGACCAGCGCCCCTTCGGCGATTTCGGCCTCCTCTTCGGCCCGGATGTAGTCGATGGCGCCGGAAAAAATCCAGGGATGGCGCCGCAGAAGCGACTCCTCCTTGCCCCGGCGCAGAAAAACTTGCGGTATCATCTCTCTTGTCGTTTGCGTTCGTCGGAATCCGCAGCTGCGGCCGTCGGTCCGGTTTCAGGCGTCCGCGACCGCCTCCGGGCGACACCCGACCGTCTTCGGCGCGACGCACGGCGTCCGCTGCGGGCAGAAGCCGCCGGATCGGAGGGCTCGGCGCCGGCCGGCGCTGCGTTTTCGGCCGACACGGCGACCGGCGCCGGACCGGCCGGAACCGCCGCTTTGGGCGTATCCAGCAGCCGGCGGTAAATCTCCGTGCAGACCCACGCGTCCGTCGCAGCATAGAGCTGCTGTTTGGACGTGAGCGTCGCCGCCTCCCAGTTGCTCAGCCGCTGGGCCTTCGAGACCCGTTTTCCGAGGACGATGGCCGACAGCTTGCGCAGGCTCTTCTCCTCGATCCCCCACGCCGGCGCCAGCGTCTGCAGATCGACGAATCCGCCGTCGCGGAAGCGGCGCAGCTGACGCAGCGACCGCAGATCGCCCGCCACGTCGGCGCCGATCTTGAGCACTTCGGGCGATTCGAGCAGCTGCAGCAGCGGCTTGGAGAGCGCAATGCGGTTGAGCCGGAAAAGGTAGCACCGCTCCGGCGCGGAGAGCTGCAGCAGCGCCACGCGGTACATCACGCCCGGCCGGAACGACGGGCGGGTCTCGGTATCGAACCCGATCATCGGCTGGCGCATCAACTCCTCGCAGGCGGCCGCCACCTGCTCCTCGCGGTCGACCACGCAGATCGCACCGCCGAACTCGACGGCCGGCAGCGCGGCGGTCTCTTCGTTGCCTATTTTCGGAACAAAACGGTTTTTCGTTTGCATGCGGTAAAAATTCTCACAAAAATAGGGATTTTAATCCGGATTCGGACAGACTCGGCCACGAATTTCGATTTTCCCGTCGGGCCGCGTCGCTATGCGGCCCGCAGCGATCAGCCGCCGCAACAGCTCCGCCGCCTCGCGCGGATCGCCGTCCCAGCGGGCGACCAGCTCCTTCGGATCGGCCGGAGCCTCGGACAGCCGGGCCAGCATCATCCGCTCGGGATCTCCGGCCGCCTCCGGCACGCTGCGGCCCGCACAGGACCCCGACGTCCCCTCCTCCCCGGCCGCAGGCCGCGCGTCGTCCGTCTTCGCAGCGGCAGCCGGGCCGGGCGCTGCGGCGGACGGCGCATTCCCGTCCGGCTCCTGCGCCTGCTGCGCCGCCCGCCGAGCCGCCCTTTTCCGCGCCAGGCAGATGTCGCACGCGCCGCACGGTTCGACCTCCTCGCCGCCGAAATACTCCTCCAGCACCGCACTGCGGCAGCGGGTCTCGTTGGCCGCATAGGCCAGCATGCCCTCGAAGCGTTCGCGCATGAGCTCCTGCCGCAGCCGGTAGGTCTCGGGCGCGATGTAGAGGTCGGCGCGCGGCAGCCGCTCCTCGTCCATGTAGAGAATCGGCGAGCGGTTGGAGGGGATGTAGCGGATCACGCGCAGGCTCCACAGCTGCCGAAGCAGCTCCTTCACCCGATCGACGGTATAGCCGCTCCAGGCGGCCAGCTCGCCCTCGTCGATGGGGCGGAACTCGGTGAACACGCCGTTGTAGAGCCGCAGCAGCGTCCGGATGAAATGGTCCAGCTCGTCGCGCTGCACCCGCAGCTTGTAGAGATCGTCGCGGCTGATGCAGAACATCACGCGCGCGGGGTTCTCCTGCGCATCGGTCAGCGTCATGTAGCCGTTCTGCTGAAGCAGTTTCAGGGCGCTCCGCACCGTGCCGGAATAGAGGCGCTCGCGGGCGCAGAAATCGTGGATGTTGAACAGATGGGCGCTCTGCGCCCCGTCGCCGATCCCGATCTGCAGGTAGGAGCAGATGCGCTCGTAAATATCCTTGATCTTCTCGAGCGGCGGGAACTCCTGCTCGAAGCGGCGTACGATGCGCTGCTCGTCGTCGGGCGCCACGAGCAGCAGCGCATAGGCGCGCTGTCCGTCGCGCCCCGCACGGCCGGCCTCCTGGTAATAGTTCTCCAGCGAATCGCAGAGCGTGTAGTGCACCGCGAACCGCACGTCGGCCTTGTCGATCCCCATGCCGAAGGCATTGGTCGCCACCATCACGCGCGTACGGCCCGCCACCCATTCGTCCTGGCGCGCCGCACGTTCGGCATGGCCCATGCCGCCGTGGTAGGCGGCGGCGGCAACCCCTTCGCGGCGGAGCAGCTCGGCCACCTGCTCGGTGGCTTCGCGCGTACGCACGTAGACGATGCCCGACCCCGGCACGTTGCGCACCAGCCGAAGCAGCTGCTCGTTCTTCTCCTCCACGCGCCGCACGCTGTACGACAGGTTGGGCCGCGCGAAGCTGCTGCGCACCAGATGCGGCTCGGCGAAGCGCAGCCGGTACATGATGTCCTCGGCCACGCGCCCGGTCGCCGAGGCCGTGAGCGCCAGCACAGGCACGCCGGGCAGCTGTTCGCGCAGCTCGGCGATGCGCAGGTAGGAGGGGCGGAAATCGTAGCCCCACTGCGAAATGCAGTGCGCCTCGTCCACGGCCAGCAGCGACACCTTCATCCGCTGCACCCGCAGGCGGAAAGCCTCGGAGACGAGCCGCTCCGGAGCCACGTAGAGGAACTTCACGTCGCCGTAGACGCAGTTGTCGAGCGCGATGTCGATCTGCCGGGCCGACAGGCCCGCATGCACCGCCACGGCGGCGATCCCCCGGGCGCGCAGCCGGTCGACCTGATCCTTCATCAGGGCGATCAGCGGCGTCACGACGATGCACAGCCCTTCGCGCGCCAGGGTCGGCACCTGGTACGTGAGCGATTTTCCGCCGCCGGTGGGCATCAGCGCGAGCGTATCGCGCCCGGCCAGGACCGAAAGGATGATCCGCTCCTGCACGGACCGGAACGCGTCGAATCCCCAGTAACGCCGCAGCGTGTCGTATATTTTCTCTTTTCCGACCGGCTCCATGACGCAAAGGTAACGATTGCCGGACGAAAAGCCAAGGCGCGGCCGAAAATAGCGGCTGCGTGCGACTGCCGTGCGAAGCGTCCGCCGGCCGCGCGCCCCGGCCCCGCCGCACCGCCGGGCACGGAGTTTGCGGCGCCGCATCGCCGGTCCGACCGGCAATGTGCGAATAAATTTGGCATTGCGCCCGCTTATTCGTATCTTTGACTTCGTCTTAGATACTTCCGCTCGGCAATGCACAAATAGATTTGGCACTGCGCCCGCTTATTCGTATCTTTGCACCGTTAAAGAAATTGATCCGGTGAGAATCGATCCGATCTATAAGATCCGCGAGATCGCGGGCGAGCACGTGGTGATCGTACAGGGACGCCACGGAGCCGACATGACGCGCGTGATCGCCTTCAACGATTCGGCCCGCTACCTGTGGGACGAACTCCGCGGGCGCGATTTCACGCCCGAAGAGGCGGCGCGCCTGCTGACCGAACGCTTCGAGGTGGACGACGCGACCGCGCTGCGCGATGCGGAGGCATGGATCGGAAAACTCCGCGACTGCGGCATGCTGATTACGCAATGAACCGACGCAACCTCATATCGCTGTGGCTGCTCGTCGTCTATCTGGCGGCGACGGGAGGCGTTTCGTTCGCCTCGCTCAGCTGCCGCTGCGCGGCGAGGTTGATAAGGCCGACGGCGCAGCACTGCGCATGCCACCGGCATGCGGTGCGGCAATCCCTCCCTGCGGCCGGCACGGCGCTGAGCGCTCCCTGCTGCAGCGACCGCCACTCGACCGAGATCGATCTCTACATCTCCGGCGATCCGGACCGCAGCGAACGGCACGTCCGCTGCCAAATCACCGACCTGCCGGACGGACTGGCGGCCGAATGCCCCTGTCCGGCGCACGTCCCGGCGCTGCGGCACCCCGCACTGCCCCGGCCCGCTCCCCCGCTCACGGACTGCGTACGGCAGCCCCGCGGGCTGCGCGCCCCTCCCGCATTGGTCTGACACCGAATCACGACGGATACCGCAGCGTATTCCGTCCGTCCGAGTTTTGACCAATAACGGAATATCCGATGAAAATCCAACTATCGATCTTATTCACCCTATTGTCCGGCCTGTGCGGCGCCGTGCGCGCACAGGAGGTGAAAGGCACCGTACGCGATGCCGACGGACAACCCCTCGTGGGCGCCTCGGTCTACTGGGCCGGCACCACCGTGGGCGACAGCACCGACGCCGCAGGCGCCTTCTCGCTCCACAAAGTCAAGGGATACGACCGCCTGGTAGCGTCGTATCTGGGATTCGTGAACGACACGCTCCGGGTAGCCGGCGCGGAGCCGGTCGCATTCGCACTGCGCAGCGAGGGAGTCGCCCTCGACGACGTGGTGGTCGAAGGCAACCTCAGCGGCAACTACGTCAAGCGCGACGGACTGGTCAAGAGCGAGATGATCTCGTTCGCGGGACTCTGCAAGATGGCCTGCTGCAACCTGGCCGAATCGTTCGAGAACTCCGCGTCGGTGACGGTCGGCTACAGCGACGCCATCTCGGGCGCGCGGCAGATCAAGATGCTCGGTCTCGCGGGCACCTACACGCAGATTCTCGACGAGAACCGCCCCATCATGCGCGGTCTGTCGGCTCCCTACGGGCTGAGCTACACGCCGGGCATGTGGCTCAACTCGATCCAGGTGTCGAAGGGCGTGGCCTCCGTCACGGCGGGCCACGAGGCCATCACGGGCCAGATCAACCTCGAACACCGCAAGCCGACGGACGAGGAGCGCCTCTTCGTCAACCTCTATCTCGACGACGAGCTGCGCCCCGAGGCCAACGTCACCACGGCATTCCCCGTCACGAAGGACAAGAAGCTCACGAGCATCATCCTGCTGCACGGCTCGGCCGACACCGACGTACGCAAGATGGACCACAACAGCGACGGCTTCCGCGATCTGCCCCTCGCCGACCAGATCAACATCGCGAACAAGTGGCTCTACGCCGCCGACAACGGCATGCAGATCCGCTGGGGCTGGAAATTCGTCCAGGAGAACCGCCTGGGCGGCATGGTCGGCTACCGCAACACGGAGGGCATGCGCCGCGCCATGCTCGACCACTGGAGCGTCTGGAACGACCCCGAAGCCCCGGAAAAGGAGAAGCCCCTCTACGGCTCGCACATCCGCAACCGCGGCGCGAACGGCTATGTCAAGATCGGCATGCCCGTCGGCCCGTCGGTCTACGACGCCGAGGCGCAGGACGAGATGCGTTCGAACATCGCCTTCGTGGCCGACTTCGACCACTTCAACGAAAAGGCCTACTTCGGGCTCAACGACTACCGCGGCAACGAAAACTCGCTGGCGCTGAATCTGATGTACAACCACTACTTCACCTACCGGTCGTCGCTGATCGTCGGGGCGCAGGCCCATCTGCAATACTACCGCGAGAGTCTGCTGAACCGCACGCCCTGGCTCGTGAATCTGCCCGAGCAGACGCGCAGCTACCTCTTCGACCGCAACGAACGCGAGGCGGGCGTCTACGCCGAATATACCTATGCCATCAAGGACAAGTTCTCGATCGTGGCGGGCATCCGGGGCGACTACAACCGCTATTACGACCGGTTCTTCGCCACGCCGCGCGGCCATCTGAAATGGAACATCACCGCCTCGACCGCGCTGCGCGCCTCGGCCGGACTGGGCTACCGATCGACCAACGTCATCACGGACAACATCGGCATGCTGGCGACGGGGCGCCAGATCGTCTTCGACGGCGACCTGACGGGATCGGGCTTCGACTTCGCCAGGTTCGACCGGCTGGAGAAGGCCCTCACGCTGGGCGGCAGCCTGACGCAGACGTTCGGACTGGTGCAGCCGGGCGACGCCACGCTGAGCGCCGACTACTTCCGCACGCAGTTCTATCATGCGGTGGTGGCCGACCAGGAGTGGAACCCCGAGTGCATCAACATCTACGAGTCCGACGGCCGGTCGTACACCGACACCTACCAGATCGACTTCTCGTGGACGCCCCGCGAGCGGCTGGACATCTTCGCCACGTTCCGCTATACGGACAGCCGCATGACGATCCGGCGGCCCGACGGCACGACGGCGCGCATCGAGCGGCCGCTGGTGAGCCAGTACAAGACGCTGCTCAACATCCAGTACGCCACCAAGTTCCGCCGCTGGGTATTCGATGCCACGGCGCAGCTCAACGGTCCGGCGCGCATCCCCACGCAGGACGGCGACCTGCGCCACGACCGCTACTCGCCCCGCTATCCCATGTTCTACGCCCAGGTGACCCGCAAGGTAGGCAGATTCGACATCTACGTCGGCTGCGAGAATATCGCCGACTACCGTCAGCACGACCCGATCCTGGGGGCCGACGATCCATTCTCGGCCGGGTTCAACTCGATGAACGTATGGGGACCGCTGATGGGCCGGAAATTCTATGCCGGTATGCGGTTCAACCTCTACTGACACCGGTCCGCGGCCCGCGACGGACGCGGGCCGCAGGCTCCGGCTCTCTTCGCGGAGCCGCACGGCGGGAGATCCCGCCCGCAGGCTCCGGCCATGACACGAACACGAAATTCAAAAACAGCTGACAACCATGAAAAAAATCGCAATGATCTGCCTGGCGCTGCTGATGGGCGCAGGCATCTGCTCGGCACAGAAAAGCACGGGCAAGAAACAGGTAACCACCGTATTCGCCACCGACATCCACTGCGAACACTGCGCCAAGAAGATCATGGACAACGTCCCCTCGCTGGGCAAGGGGATCAAAGACGTGCAGATCGACGTAACGGCCAAACAGGTCACCGTGACCTACGATCCGACCAAAAACAACGATGCGAACATCGTGAAGGGACTCGGCACGCTGAAGGTAAAAGCCGAGGTCGTACCCGCCGCGGCCGCCGAGAAGAAGTAGTCCCTCCGGTTCGCGCCCGGCCGCTTCGGCGGCTCCGGGTGCCCGAAGCGCATCCGGATGCCGCCGCTCAGAGGAGCGGAAAAGCGGCCCTCCGCGCCGCAACAACCGGCTGCGCCGGCCGGCAACAGGCCGACAGATACGGCCGGTAAACGCAACTGACAGATGCGGCCGGCTGATGCGGTCTCAACGATTTCGCCCCCGTCGGAACCCGATTCCGACGGGGGCGATTTTCATTTCCGGGCTCCTCCGGCACGCATCGGCTACCGCACGGGCGCACCCTTTTCCGTGCGGGGCGCACCGCGGCCCGACGGCGCACAGGAAGAAGCGCCGCACGGCCTCAGTCGATCCGTTCGTAGACGTACAGTTCGTGCAGCTCGCGGTCGTAACCGGGGTAAAAGCCCCGCGGCATCCCCAGCACGATGCGTGCGCCGCGGTTCGACAACACGAGCAGATCGTTCGTCGCGGGATCGATCGCCAACCCCTCGATCTCGCCCGGCCGTCTGAAATCGTCCATCAGCCGGAACGGCAGGACCGTCGCCGCACTGCCGCCGTCGCGCAGATCGGCTATATAAAGGTTGTCGGCCTCGTCCAGATCGGCATCGCCGTCGTCCGCAGACAGCAGCATCCGCCCCTCCGCCATGAAGATGCCCTGCTGCCACTGCGGCACCGGACGCAGATGCACCTTGCGCAGATAGCGTCCCGAGGCCAGGTCGTACTCGTAGAGATAGCGGCCGTCTACCCAATCGGCCATCCAGACTTTGCCGCGGTCGCGGTCGACGGCCAGGCCGCACACCTCCACCTGGCCCGAATCGGCATTCCAGTCGATCGACCGGCGCCATTTCAGGCTGTCGGCATCGTACACCGCCACCTGGATGTGTTCGCCGCGCCCGTCGACGAAGGTCTCGATGCCGGCATAGATCTCGCCGTTCCACACGTCGATGTCGCCGATGTGGTTGGCCGGAAGCGGCAGCCCCTCGAACGGCCGTTCGTTACAGGCGATCAGCTCGCCGTTCTTGGCATACTTGTAGAGCGCCGTGCTGCCCGAAACGTAATAATAGTCGGCATCGGCCGCCACTCCCTGTCTGCCTTCGACGGGAATCACCCGCTTCAGCCGGTAGTTCGTCCCCAGCTGCTGCGCCGCGGCCGTCCCTGCGGCCCACAGCGCCCATACGAGCATCCATTTTCTCATTGTCATCCGCTTTTACGATGAAACGATCCGGCCCGCGCCTTCGCCCGCCGCGCCGGCTGCGTACGACCGGCGCCGCGCGGAGAGATCCGCAGGCCCCTCACCTCCGCACCGCACAAAAACGACGCCGAAGCGGACGATGTCCGCAGACACCCCGCTTCGGCGCGATAGGCTCCGCAGCCGGAGATCACTTGCGCCGAGCCTGCTGCTCGCGCATCAACTCCTCGTAGCGCTGCTGGAACTTCGATTTCTTGCCGTTTGTCCGCTTGGCGACATTGGCCTTCATGATGGCATGGATCTTCTCGTCGTCGATCATCCGCCGGATCACCAGCGTCTGCACGATCGAAATCAGCGTCGAGAGGAAGTAGTAGTAGCACAGACCGCTCGAGTAGTTGTTGAACCAGAAGAGCATCATGATGGGCATCAGGTAGACCATCATGAACTTCATGCCGGCCATCTGAGGCTGCGACGAGGCCGTCTGCTGGTAGTTGAAATAGGAGAAGACGAACAGCGTCACGGTCATCAGCAGCGCGAACAGCGACACGTGGTCGCCGTAGAACGGAATCGAGAAAGGCAGGTTCCAGACGCTGTCGTACGACGACAGGTCGTCGGCCCACAGGAACGGCTGCTCGCGCAGCTCGATCGACGCCGGGAAGAACCGGAACATGGCGATCAGAATCGGCATCTGGATGAGCATCGGGATGCAGCCGCCCATCGGATTGATGCCCGCTTTCTTGTAGAGCTCCATCGTCGCCTGCTGTTTCTTCATGGCGTCCTCCTGCTTGGGGAATTTCTTGGCGAGGGCGTCCACCTCGGGCTTGATGACCCGCATCTTGGCCGACGAGATGTAGCTCTTGTAGGTCAGGGGCGAGATCACCAGCTTGATGAGCACGGCCAAGATGAGGATGATGATGCCGAAGCTCGAGATATAGTTGCGCAGGAAGTCGAAAACCGGAATCACGCACCAGCGGTTCACCCAGCCGAAAATGCCCCATCCGAGCGGAATGAGCCGTTCGAGGTGGAGCTCCCCGTTCTTGCCGTCGACCACCTGCTTGAGAATCGAATACTTGTTGGGGCCGAAATAGAAGGCGAAATCGTACCCTTCGGTCTGCATCGAGTAGGGCACGGTCATGCGGGCCGAAAAGTTTTTCAGGTAGTCCGATCCGGGTTTGGCCGTGTCGAACGCCAGCTTGGCATTCTGCATGTTTTCTCCGGCGATGAACACCGACGAGAAGAACTGCTGCTTGAAGGCCACCCAGTTGATCTTTGTCGTCACCTCCTTGGACTTGCTCTCCTCGCTCATTCCCAGGTCTTCGATCGAGCTCTCGCCCGGGAACCGGTACGAGAGCGTGGTGTACATGTTCTCGTTCTTGAATCCCTTTTCGTTCTGGTACGAGGTGTTCGACCAGTCGATGCCCACCGTGGTCTGGTTGGCCATCAGGCCGCCCATGTTCTCCATGCGCACGCGCAGGTCGACCAAGTAGTCGCGGCTCGGGGTCTTGCTGTCGTAGAGCGTATACTCATAAACCAGCGCCGAGCCCTCGGCCACGGGCAGCCGCATGACGATCCGCTGCGCATCGCCCGCGCGCTGCACGGGTTCCGCCCGGAAGACGTAGTCCATCGTATTGACCGGGACGGTCTGGTTGCGCAGATTGCGGATGTAGAACTGCATGTTGAACCGCGCGCTCTCGGGGTCGAACAGCCGGATCGGCTCGTTGCGCTCGCCGCGCGGGGCATAACGGGTATAGTCCTTCAGCACGACGTCGGTCACCTGGCCGCCCCGCGTGGAGAACGTCACCTTCATCACGTCGTTCTCGGCCACGATTTCGGCCGCTTCGGCCGCATGAGCCTCGGCCAGCGCATCGCCCAGCAGCTCGCTCCGCCGGCGATACTCCGCCTCGGGCATCGACATCGCCGCGTCGTCCGGCACCCCCGCCGTCAGCGAGGTCGAATCGGGTGCAGGCGCAGGCCGCACGGGCGCATTGAGCGCCGCCAGGGAGTCCTGGCGCGCCTGATAGGCCGCCAGCTCCCGCTGGTACTTCTCCTGCTGCTTGCTGTTGAAATAGGCGAAACCCAGAAACAGCACCGCGACGATCGCGATACCGGTAATCGATTTTTTATCCATCTATCGAACTTCGTTTCGTTGATCTATTTTTTCTGCTGCTGCTGTTTCGAGGCGTGCTCCATAGCCGCGCGCACGAAGGCCACGAACAGGGGCGAGGGCCGCAGCGCCGTGCTCCTGTATTCGGGATGGTACTGCGTACCCACGAACCAGGGATGGCTCTCCACCTCGACCACCTCGACCAGCCCCGTATCGGGGTTGACGCCCACGGCCTTCATGCCGGCCGCCTCGAACTGCGCCAGGTAGTCGTTGTTGAACTCGTAACGGTGACGGTGGCGCTCCGAAATGTCGAGCGTCCCGTAGGCCGCCGCCACTTTCGAGCCCTTCTTCAGCGCGCAGGGATAGGCGCCCAGACGCATCGTGCCGCCTTTGGCCGTGATCCCCTTCTGCTCCTCCATCAGGTCGATCACCGGATGGGGCGTGGCCTCCATTTCGCTCGAATTGGCATCGGACAGCCCCAGCACGTTGCGCGCGAATTCGATCACGGCGCACTGCATGCCCAGGCAGATGCCCAGGAACGGAACCCCCTGCTCGCGCGCATAGCGCACCGCCTCGATCTTGCCCTCGATGCCGCGGTTGCCGAAGCCCGGAGCCACCAGAATGCCGGCCATGCCGCCCAGCTTCTCGGCCACCGTCTCGGGCGTGAGTTTCTCCGAGTTGACGTAGTGCAACTTCACCTTGCAGTCGTTGACCGCCCCCGCATGGATGAACGATTCGCTGATCGACTTGTAGGCGTCGGGCAGCTCCGTATACTTGCCCACCAGGGCGATGTCCAGCCGGCCGTGCGGATGCTTCACCTTCTCCACGAAGGCCTTCCACCCCTCCATGTCGGGCTCCTTGTCGGCCGGGAGATTCAGCTTGTCGAGCACCACCTCGTCCAGATGCTGCTCGTGCATCCGGAGCGGCACCTCGTAGATCGTCGGCACGTCGATCGACTCCATCACCGCATTGGCGTCGACATTGCAGAAGAGCGCCACCTTGCGCCGCAGGTTCTGCGTGAGCGGATGCTCGGTGCGCAGCACCAGAATATCGGGCTGCAACCCATTCTCCAGCAGCGCCTTGACCGAATGCTGGGTCGGTTTGGTCTTCAGCTCGCCCGAAGCGGCCATATAGGGAATCAGCGTCAGATGCACAAGCGCCGTATTGCGGTATCCGAGCGAATAGCGCAGCTGGCGCACCGACTCGATGAAGGGCAGCGATTCGATGTCGCCCACCGTGCCGCCGATTTCGGTGATGATGATGTCGTACTGCTTGGTCTGCCCCAGCAGCTGGATGCGGCGTTTGATCTCGTCGGTGATGTGGGGGATGACCTGCACGGTCTTGCCGAGGTACTCGCCCTTGCGCTCCTTCTCGATGACACTCTTGTAGATCTTGCCCGTGGTGACGTTGTTGGCCTTCGACGTGGGCTGGTTCGTGAAACGCTCGTAGTGCCCCAGGTCGAGGTCGGTCTCGGCCCCGTCTTCGGTCACGTAGCACTCGCCGTGCTCGTAGGGGTTCAGCGTACCCGGATCGACGTTGATGTAGGGGTCGAGTTTCTGAATCGTGACCGAATAGCCGCGCGCCTGCAACAGCCGGGCGATCGAGGCCGAAATGATGCCTTTGCCCAGCGACGAGGCCACGCCGCCCGTCACGAATATGTACTTCGGTTTTGCCAGTTTCATAATCGTTCTATCTTGAATTTCTTCGTTAGTCTCCATTTCCCGGGTTCCCGGACCCGAACCGTCCGGTTCCGATCCCCCTCGTTTTCCGGTTCGCCCGCACTGTACCCGAGTCCGGGCAGTCAGCGCCGCAATTCCGTGTCAGCCGAGTTTCCGGGTCCGGCCTGTCAGCGCCGCGATTCTGTGCCTGCCTTCTGGCCCGGCACTCCGTCTCCGCCGCTTTCCGGCCACACGAATGCCCGGCGACGCGGCCCGGGCCGTGCGCCGGGCCACCCGGAACGCACCGTCCGCTCACTCCTTCGCGGCGGACTGTTCCTGCTGTTCGCGGTCGATCAGGCGAACCTTCTCGACCACGGCGGCCATCTCCTGCTTCGCCCGTTCGATCTTGGCCTTCACGTCGGCCACGAGCGCCTCGGCGTTCTTCGATTTGGAGAAGAACCCGACGTTGTTCTCCAGCAGCGCGATCTCCTGCTCCATCTGCCGCACCTTATTATATAGGCGTTCGCGCTCCGAGCGCAGCCGCTTGTCGCCCGCGCCCTTGAGCGTCGAGACCTTCTCGCGGAACCGGTTCATCGACCGGTCGCGCTCCGAGCCGCGCAGCGTGTCGAACATCGCGTCGACCACGGCCTTGTAGCGTTTCTGCACGGCCTCCTTGCGTTTGATGGGCACGAAGCCGATCTCGCTCCAGCGGCGCTGGAACGCCTTGATCGCCTCGAAGCCCCCTTCGCGCACGTCGGCCGCAGCCATCTCGTCCAGCAGGGCGAGCTTCTTGCGGAGATTCTCCTCGTGCTCGCCGTCCACATCGGCGAAATGCGCCGCCTTGCGCTCGAAGAAACGGTCGCAGGCCGAGCGGAACCGCTTCCACACTTGATCCGAATAGCGGCGGGGCACCGCACCGATCTGCTTCCAGCGCGCCTGGAGGGCGATCAGCTCGTCGGTCGTCTTCTTCCACTCCTCGCTCTGCTGCAACGCCTCGGCCGCCTCGCAGATCTCCTGCTTCATCAGCAGGTTGTGGTCCATCTCGCTCTTCAGCGAGGCGTAGAACGCACGCTTGGTCTCGAAGAAGCCGTCGCACGCCGTGCGGAACCGTTCGTAAATCCGGTTGTTATCCTTTTTCGGCGCGAAGCCGATCGTCTTCCAGGTCTTCTGAATCTCCAGCAGCCGGTCGCTGGCGCGGTTCCACTCCTTGCGCGTCGAGAACGGCTGGGCGGCCAGCTCCTCCACGGCGTTGCACAGCTCCGTCTTCAGATCGAGGTTGCGCAGCTGCTCGGTCTTGATCTGCTCGAAATAGGCCTGATGCTGCTTGTTGATGCGGCTCGAAGCCTCCTTGAAACGCTCCCAGAGCGCCTCCTTGTATTCGTTGGCCACGGGCCCCGTCTCGCGCCATTCGTCGTGCAGCTTCTGCAGCTTGCGGAACGCCTCGACCACCGAGGGCTCCAGCACCAGCGCCTCGGCCTGTTCGCAGAGCGCCGTCTTCTGCTCGTAGTTCTTCTTCAGATCGAGGTCGCGCAGCTCCTTGTTGATCTTGATGAAGTTGTAGAAGTTCTCGACATGCAGATTGTAGGTCTCCCACAGGTCCTTGACATGCTGCTGCGGCACGA
>CAOJSG010000010.1 GCA_948442615.1 uncultured Alistipes sp. | reverse complement strand
GTTGTACTTCATTAAAGTTCTACATCAAACCACAACCTCGGGAGCTTCAGTCATTCATCATCAGCATGTTGCACACATGAACCCGCAGAAATAATCCTGCCGGAACCCTCCGAAGAAGTCGATCCGATGCGTTTTTCCATTTCAAAGACCACACGAAGACGGAACGGCCCGTCAAAAGAATTCCAGTTGCTGCGGCGTCGCCGGCGCCGCACGCTCGGCCTTGCCCCAGAAATTCAGAATTTCGCCGTACTGCTTGTCCGTCACGCTCAGCAGGCTCGTATGCCCCGCCGGAGGCATCGACTTGCGAACCCGCCTGACATGCACCGCCAGATTCTCCTTGGAGGCGCAATGGCGCACGTAGACCGAAAACTGCATCATCGTGAAGCCGTCCTTCTCCAGCGCCTTGCGGAACTGCGCCGCATGGCGCCGCTCCGCCTTGGTATTGGTCGGCAGGTCGAAAAAGACGAACAGCCACATGATCCGGTATGCATTCAATCGATGTTCGGACATACTTATTCGAGCAGCGGATAGGCGATCTTTTTCTTCGTGCCGGCAAAGCATTTGGCCAACGACGACGTGGTGAACGACAGCCCCACGTCCAACGGCCGCACCAGATCGGCGAAACGCGTATCGGCGAAGAGCAGCCGCAGCAGCTCCTGTTTCGTCTGCGCGGTCAGCCGGCTCTCCCCGCGGGCGAACAGTCCGAAAACCGCCTCGTCCACATAAGGGCGATACGGCTCCATGACGTCGTCGGCCAGCGGAAAGGCGTTGTAGCGGTTGCGGTGGAAGATGCCGAAAGCGGGAAACAGCCCCGAACCCATCAGCGCCCGCGCAACCGCAGCACGCAGGATCGTATAGCCGTAATTGAGCAGGTTGTTGGGCGCTTCGCCCTCGCGGGAGCGGACGAAGCCGCGCCCGAAGAGTTCGGACCAGTAGACCCGCGCCGCCGCCCCTTCGCGGTTGTCCGCATCGCCGCTCCGCACGTTGGACCAGTAGGGTTTCAGCAGGCCGCCGTCCCGGCCCAGCTTGTCCAGCAGCGCCGCCTGGTTGCGGATCTTCGCCTCGACGATCTGCTTCCACAGCCCCTTTCTGAGCGGTTCGCTCGCTTCGATCTGCGCCCGATAGCTCTCGCCCTGCGTGCGGTTCGAATCGAGGTTGAGCAGCATGGCGTTGGGCATGCGGTCGCCGCCGCACAGGACGACGGCCGCGTTGTTGTCCGACAAGGCATTGAGCAAGGGCAGTGTGACGGTGGTCTGCGGATGTTCGAGCACCACCACGCCGATGTCCTCCACCGGCACGCTCCGACGCATGTCGGGCGCCTCCTTCGCGCAGACGATCATCTGACCGTCGCGCAGGCTCAGGCAGAAGGGAGTCGAAAAAAAGAGCGCACGCTTCAGCATAAGGCCTCAGTGTTTGAATTTCACTTCGCCCGTCACGGTCAGCTCGAAGTCGGCGCCTTCGACCAGGGCGTTGAACTGGGTGTGCAGCAGGGAGATGACGGGCCGGTATGCTTCGCCGGCCTTCCATCCGCCGCCCTTCGCCTTCAGCTCTCCCGCGGGGCGGGCCTCCTGGTGATGTCTCAGCACCAACGCGCCGTAGCGGTACTTTCCCGATACGACCTGCTCGCTCATCCCCGTCACCTTGTACAGCCGCTTCGCCAGCTCCTGCCGCGTGCATTCGTACAGCTCCTCGGGCGTGCGCTCGTAGAAGAGCACCATCGAGCCGGTCCGCAGGAGGCACTTCAGCGGGAATCCGTCGCCGTCGGACAGCGGCACCAGGTCGGGACGCGCGTGGCGGTCGCGGCTCGTCCGGAAGTAGCGCGCCGCCTCGAGGTTGTTGACGAGCTCGAACGAACGCCGGGCCTTGCCGCGCCCGTCCCGTCCTTCGTAGATCGCCATGCAGTAGTTGCTGTCGTTGACGACATGGTAATCGCGTTTGTACTCCTTGTCGGACAGATCGCGCTGCCGCTTCAGGTGGATCGGCGCCGTGACGCCCGGCGTGAAGATCCGCACCTTGCGGATGGGAATCCGCTTCTGCTCGTTCATCCAGATCGTATGCGCGGCCGGATCCGTCGCCTCCTTGAATCCGCAGCGCGCCACGGCCTCGCGCACCCTCTGCCGCACGGCCTCGTCCACGATCCTATCGACATCGGCCGGCTGCAGCTGTTCGAGCGGCTTGCGCACGACGTAGCGGATCCCGTCGTCACGCCGAATGGCGCCGTAGAAGGTCTGCTGGTGCAACGGACCGCGCGCCGTGTCGCCCTGCACATAGAGAGGCCGCCCCGCGTCGTCGTATTGCACCCGTCCGCGTTTGCGCAGGCGCTTGCGACTCCGCTTGGGCATGTTGTCGGGCGTATGGTGCGACACGAACAGCTCGTCGGCAATCGCCAGGACATCCTCCGTGAAGGTCGGCCAGGGCTTCTCGAACCGGGGTTTGGCCGCCTCGCCGCGTTCGTAACGCTCCTCGTCGCCCGCATACTGCGCCCAAAGGTCGTACTCCCGGCTGCCGATGCAGGCGATCGTGACGGCATCGATGCAGTGGTGCGCGTGGTTCACGCGCTCCTTCTTTCCGTAGTCCGCCTGCAGGCCCCACATGCGCCGGAACTCCGCCGTCGTCGACCCCTTGACCGGATAGACCCGGTCGAAGACCGTCTTCAGATAGAGCCGCGCATACTTCCCGATGATGCCGATGTCGACCCCCTGGCGGTTGCTGAACCCCTCGGGCACCTCGGTCATGACGAAACGTTCGAGCTTGCCGCGCCAGTAGTCGAGCTGCATCTGCAGATAGTGCCGCTGCTGTATGGCCCGATCCTTCTCGGCCTTGGTCGCCGCGCCTTTGCTGCTGCGCCGGGCCACCTCGATCCGCTTGCGGAGGTCTTCGACCTTCTCCGGCCAGCCGAGCGATTCGATCCGGGCCATGACCTCGCCGTGCACAGGCAGCTCCGCAGGCAGGCGCGTCCGTTTCGTCTCGCGGTTGAAACGGTTCTCGCACAGCGTCTTGTTCATCTGCGAGTCGTCGCCGCCGCGCGAACGGGGCACCGTATGCTCGATGTCGTAGCGCGGCGAAGCACCCAGGAGCTCGGAAATGCCGATCTGCCTGCCCGTGTAGAGGCATATGTGTCCCTGCTCCTCCCAGAGCCGGTATTTCAGCACGTCCGTCTCACCGGGTTCGATCGCGGCGCCCGTCGCCTCGGCATACTGCTGACGAATCTTCTCGGCGTATTTCCTGTTTTCGGCCTCCCGCTCGCGCTGCCAGCGTTCGATCGCCCGGCGCCGGTTGGCATCGTTCAGCCCGCGGGCAAACTCGATGCGGATCTTGGTATTGCGGTCGATCCGTCCATCACGCAGCAGCGCATTGACCAGTGCCCGCAGCCGGAACAGGGCGCGCATGGCCATGGGGTTGCGCACGGCCGACGTACGCGGCGAGCCCAACTGCAGCACCCCGCCGGCATCGGGCCGCGCCGCGCGGTAGGTCTCGATCATCGAGGGATGGTAGAGCCGGTCGATCCGCGCAGCGTCGATACCGCAGTCGTGCAGACACTGCGCGATGCAGCGCTCCTTCGTATCGTACTTGTCGTAGGGATTGCGCTCGTAGTGCAGCAGCTCCTCGGCCACCCTGCGCTCGATCTCCTCCCTGCGGGCCGCATCGTTCCAGACCGCGGCCGGCACCGCCGCCCCGAGGTTGGCCAGGAAGACCGCCTCGTCGTAACGGAAACCCCTGCGCAGATAGGGCAGCATCTTGCCGATGGCGTTGAGACTCAGCGCCGCATAGTCCCGCGGCAGACGGATGCCGGCGAACTCGCGGGCCTTCTCCTCCGGCAGTTGCAGCTTCTCGGCCGCCCACGCGCGGAGCCGCTGCTCGTCGTCGAACGAAAAGAGCGCGTGCCACACGTCGTTGAGCACCTGCTCCGGGCTCTTCCCGACCGCCAGCGTATAGCGGCTACAGATCTCCGCCAGCCAGTCGTCGCCGAAGAGGTCGCGGAGCCCCGCCGTCACCGGGCAGCCCGACACGGTGGCCGTACGCGCGAAATTGAAACGGTAAGCCGCCTCGGCGCGGTCGCCCCTGCAGGCGTAGCGGCCCTTGCCGCCGGCGATCTTTCGGGCGATCTCCTCGAAATCGAAATGCGGCTTGCTCCGGCGCAGGAACAGCGGCCGGATCGCCGCGGTCTCCTCCGCCGACAACGGGCGCGGCGCAGCGTCGCCGGGCCCCTCGACGCGGATGTTGTTGACGAACGACAGCATGCGGAACTCCTCGAACCGCGGATGCGACGCCGGACACCGGCTTTTGCCCTTCTCGAACGTGCATTTGCCGACCAGCCCTTTCTGCGATTTGAGCGGCCGCTGGTAGAAGATGGCGCGGCGCAGGGCAGCGGCCAACGACTCGGGCAACTGCTGCTGCGCGCAGATGGCCTCGAACTCCCGCACGTAATGTTCGTTGCGGGCCGTATAGTGTTTGCGGATCTTCTCCTTGCGGCGGTACAGGTCGTAGAAGTAGGCGCCCAGATAGGTGCAGCCGGCCCGCTCCATGTCGTCGTTCAGCTCCCGGATGCCCGCTTTGACCTTGCCCTCGTCGTTCTCGCCGGCCGCATCCTTGCGATTGCTCAGAAAACCGCGGCGCTGCGCCAGATGGTACAGGGCCCGGCCGAGCGCATGACGGTCCGGACGCTCGTCGAGATTCAGCCGTTCGGTCAGCGCACGATAGCGGTCGCGATAGGGATTACGGTCCGCCCGGTCGTCCGTCCGCTGCCATTCCAGGAACTCGTCGACCAGCGGATAGCGCTTCGTCCGGCGCCATTCGTCCAGCGCCCCGTCGGGAAGCGCGGGGCAGAGGTCGTGAGCCGTCAGCACCTCGAGCAGTGCGATCTTGCGCAGGCGCCGCCGGAAATAGTGGCGCCGCAGCGCACGTGCGTCCGTCCGGTCCTGCACGGCCGGTTTTTCGCTGTTCTTCTCCCGGGCCACACCCTCCTGAAAGATGTCGACCCCCTTATCGATCAGCCGGTATCCGTGCTCCCGCTCCTCCACGAGCGCCCAACCGATGGAGTTGGTTCCCAAATCCAAACCCAGTACTTTCGCCATAAGAAAACCCTTTTGCGTAAAATTAAATAAAAATTTGCAACTATCAAATTTTCAGTTTATATTTGTAGCGTAAGAGTTCTACATCTTACCACAATAAGGCTATATGCCGCAGGTAGCGATACCTACGTCTCCGCGTACTCCGTGGAGACATTTTTTTTGCAGAATCGCCGCAGCCGCCTCTTCCGAACGCGGCATGCTCCGGCGAATAAATGATCGTCAACGATTTATAAAGACTGATTTCCGGGATTTCCCGGACGGCATAGGCCGATTGCAGGAGATCAGAAACAAAAAAAGCGGACAACTCTTTCGAATTGTCCGCCGTGGTAGCGGGAGGAGGACTCGAACCTCCGACCTTCGGGTTATGAGCCCGACGAGCTGCCAACTGCTCCATCCCGCGATATATCTTCGGATAATAATCTATCGCTTTTGCGTGTGCAAAGATAATACGAATTTTCGGATTCTGCAAATATTTCTCGCCGCCGGATCGCATGAAGCGCCCTATCGGCCTCGCTGTCAGCGACAAAAAATTTATCGCCCCACCCTTTCCGCGCGGCATTTCCTCACGGAGGGACCCCTCGCGGCCGGAATCGGCGCATGCGGAAACGAATGCCGGCCGCGAACCGACGCACCGGATCGGACCGGCGCTTCGGACTGCGGCCGTCGCCCCCGCCGGACCGCAATCAGCGGATATGGGCGGCCACGATCTCCGCCAGATCGCGCACCTCGCCCTTCGCACCGCGCACCAGCGCCTTCTTGCAGAGCGGGCATGCCGTCACGATCGTCTCGGCGCCCGTGGCCTCCAGCTCCTGCACGACCGCCTGCGCGATCCGCAGCTGCTGCCCGTCCGAAATCGCCGTATTGGCCACCGAAGAGCCGCAGCACAGAGCATGCTCGCGGGTCGAGGCCGGTTCGAGCAGCTCGCCCACCGCCTCGATCACGGCGCGCGGCTCATCGTAGATGCCGCTGCCGCGCCCCAGTTCGCACGGATCGTGGTACGTATAGCGTTCGGCCCCGTAGATGACCGGCAGCCGTCCGCTCCGGATCAGGCGCAGGATGTATTCCGAATGGTGCAGCACCTCGATGCCCGGCAGGTCGTAATCCTCCCGGAAAACCTTCAAGCAGATCGGGCACGAGGTCACGAGCGTCGTGATGCCGTGTTTGCGGAACAGATCGGTATTGTACTGCACCATCTTGCGCGCCGAATCGGTCTCGCCCGAGAGTTTCAGCGGCCGGCCGCAGCAGACTCCCCCTTCGCGATCGGCCCACCAGACCTCCTCGCCCGCCGCGCCGAAAATCCGCTCCATCGCCCGCAGCGTCCGCGGCGTAAGCAGCGTCATGCAGCCGGCGAAGTAACCGACCTTCCCGGCACCCTGCGAGCGGTCCAGCCCCTTCAGGTATTCGTAGCGCCGCTCGTCGGGGATGTTGCGCATCGTGTCGCGCGAATTGAGCCGCAGCGTATTGAGGTCGATCCCCACGGGACATTTCACCTGGCAGCGGCCGCACATCAGGCAGTTGTTGGCCGTGGCGAGGCGCAGGCGGCCGTAGCGCCGGTCGCGCAGGAAATAGACCGACTGCACGTCGTCGATGCCCAGCGTCTGCTGCAACTGGCACGGATCGATGCAGATGCCGCAGCGCGAACATGCTTCGATCTGGAACCGGTCGAACGCCCCCTCCTTCTCGCCCGAGCGCAGCCGGTAGCGGCGCAGGAAGATCAGCGGGATCTCCGTGAAGATGTGCATGTACCGCGAGAAGGGCAGCCCCACGAAGAAGAGCCCCAGGCAGCAGGAGTAGAACCACCAGGCCGCCGTCGCCGCATGCCCGAGCAGTGCGGGGTCGGCGACCCGGTCCAGCGCGGCGCCCAGCGACCCCGTGAGGAATCCGCCGCCCCCGTAGAGTGCCGCCGTGAGGCTCTCGGCCGCGAGGCGCGCCGGAAAGATGAACCACAGGGCCGACAGCGCGATGCGGTCGCCCCAGGCGTGGCGGGTCGTACGGCGCATCCCCATGGCCCGCGAATAGAGCCGCTTGCCCCAGGCCAGCGCCACGCCCGAGAGCACGAAGAGCAGCAGCAGGTCCATCGTGAACTCGAACACGGGCTTATGGGGCAGTCCCGTGGCGAAATATTTGAAAAAAACATGCCCCTGCAGCGGCACCCAGCGGAAGCCCATGTAGGAGACCGTCTCGATCCACCCCACGGAGATCAGCAGGAACCAGCCGAACGCCAGGCTCATGTGCATGTATCCCAGCAGCGGATTGACCCGGAATATGCGCCGGTGGAGCAGCGACTCGCTCACCGTCTCGCCGACGGCCTGCAGCGTCGCGAGCGACGGAATCCCCTTCAGGATGCGCCGGCGGTCGTCGGACGACAGACGCCAGAGCCAGCTCCCCCACTTCCACGCCACGGCGGCGAACATGAACAGCGCCCCGACGATGAACGGTATGCAGAATGGTGCGAAAAACGACATATGCTTGCTATGGACGCGCCGCCCGCGGACGGCACGCGCGTTAAAAATCCCCCAGTTTACGTTTTATGAGCATCGCGACGCCGCGCGTATTGATGCCGCGCGGGCATACCAGCCGGCACTTGCCGCAGAGCATGCACTTGTTCATCTCCTCGTAGGCCCCTTCGTACTCGCCGCGGCGCACGAGCGTGTGGACCTTGCGGAAGTTGAACGAGGTGAGGTTGCCAGCCGTACAGACCGCCGTGCAGCTGCCGCACCCGATGCAGGCCTGCAGCTCGGGCATTTCGTGCAGAATCTCGTCGCTCTTGCGCAGGTTGTTGCGGTCGATGTCGATCGCACGCGGTTTCGAGATCGTATATCCGAAATTGATCGCCGCCATCGTCTCAACGCTCCTTTACGTACTCCGCCGCCGCGTCGGCCGCCGCATAGCCTTCGCAGACGCACTCCCCGACGCTCTTGGGCGCCGTCACCGTGCCGGCATAGAAAATTCCCTCGGCGGTGCTCCGCACCCCGTCCAGAAAGAGGCTCTTCGGCGCCAGGAACCCGCTCGGCGAGCGTTCGACGCCGCTCTGCGCGGCGAAGCGGGCGTTCGAATCGTTGGCCCGCATGCCCACCAGCAGCACCAGCATGTCGACGCTCATCTTGAGCGGCCGTCCCGTGAGCGTATCCTCGGCCTTGATCTGGATCCGCCCGTCGATGGTCGGACTCGCCTCCGAGATGCGTCCGCGCACGAAATGGATGTTGCAGCGCTGCTGCGCCTCGCGGTACATCTCCTCGTATCCGGGGCCGAACATGCGGATGTCCATATAGAAATTGAAGACGTCGGCTTCGGGAAAGAGCCGCTTCATCTCCATGGCCTGTTTGACGCCCGTGATGCAGCACACGCGCGAGCAGTGCGACTGGCACACCTTCTCGTCGCGCGACCCCACGCAGTGCAGGAAAGCGATGCGCCGCGGACGCGAACCGTCGCTTTTGGCCACGCGCCCTTCGGCGAACATGCGCTCCAGGTCGGCCGAAGTCACCACGTTGTCGTAGATGCCGTAACCGTACTCCTCCTTGATGCGGGCGTCGAACAGCGTGAACCCCGTGGCCACGACCACTGCGTCGCAGGCGAGCGTCTCGCCGCCGGCCAGCGTCACGCTGTGCGGCGTGAACGCCGCCACCTCGGCCGAAGTGCGCACCTCGATGCCGCGGCGGATCACGCGCCCCTTCAACTCCGCCAGCACCTCCGATGCCGGCGTGAACGTCGGGAAAAGCACGTACCAGTCGCGCAGTTTTCCGCCCAGTTCGCCCTCTTTCTCCAGGATCAGCGGGTCGCACCCGTCGTCGGCCAGCCGGAGCGCCGTTTGCATGCCGGCCACGCCGCCGCCTATCACTATCACTCGTTTCATGCAGTCTGGTTTATCCGATTTCTTCCTGCGCGCCCGTCACTCACGGATGTCGTAGACCGTATCGGTCGCGCTGCAATTGACCACCGCCGAAGCGGGTTTTCCGATATATTTCCCGTTGCGGCCCAGGTACTTGGCCGCCGGGTCGTAGTCGACGCCCATCTTGTCCAGCAAAGGCTCCACGTCGACCTGGTGCATCTGCATGCCCAGCTCCCAGGGATCGTAGCCCAGCACCAGTCCGGCCATCTCCTCGTAGGTCAGCACCGGGATGCCGTGTCCGTTTTCGCCGTAGGTCGTCCCCTCCATCTCGGCGATGGCATACTGCCACTTGTCGAGGAACATGGCGCACCCCGGACAGTTGGCCACGATGAAGTCGGGCTTGTAGGGGGCCATGCTCTCCAGTTTCTTGTGCGAATTGGCGATCGAATAGCCCCGATTGGCCTGCACCAGGTAGTTGCGGAATCCGAAGCCGCAGCAGTGGCGCCGTTCGGGATAGTCCACGCACTCGCCGCCCCACGCCTCGACCATGCCGGCCAGCACGTAGGGGAATTCCGAACCGCCGATGCCCGACTTGGGGAAGATCTTCGCATAGTGGCAGCCGATGTGCTCGACCACCTTCAGGGGTTCGCCCGTCGCGGCGTTGACCAGCCGGCGGGCGGCCTGCGCGGCGATCCGCTCGCGGAAATGGAACATCACGTCCGAGGTGTGCGCCAGGCTGGCCGGTTTGCGGAACTCGCGCCCCGTGGCCTTGAAGAGGTTTTCGCGCGTGCGCTCCTCGGTCTCGGGAAACTCGGCCCAGGTGGCCAGCACCTCAGTGTAGACGCCGAACGAGGTGATGCACGAGGTGACGAAATTCTCGTAGCCCGCCTCGCCCATCAGCGCGAACTGCCGCGCCACGACCGTCATGATCGTCTCGAGCGGCACGATGTCCGAATGGTAGCCGATGCCCGTACACGACGAATGGAGCGGGTCGTCCAGCAGGTCCTTGCCCAGATCGCCGCGCAGGATGTCGATGAACGCCTTCTCGCTCCCGGGGAAGAAGTTCTGCCGGATGCAGCTGCGGCCGTAATAATAGCGGTCGTCGGCGATCTGTTTCTGGTATTCGTTCCAGCTGTTGCGCTTCATCATGGTCTCAATAGTGTTCGTTGCTGTTGTTGCGGAAGACATCCATCAGATAGCGCTGGTCGGCGCCCTCCTCGTAGCCCATTTCGCGGGCCTTGCGGTCCGAATGCTCCTCGATGGTATCGAACATGCGCTTGCCGCCGCTGACCTCGAAGATGCGTTCGATCTCGGCCAGCGACTGCTCGTCGATGCGCCGCAGCGCACCCGCGCCCTGGCGCATGTAGACGGGCGTGAAGCGCCCGTAGACCTCGCGGTCGTTCTCCACGATCCACTCCCACACCGGGCCCTGCTCGGGGTGGAGTTCGGGTTTGACCATCCGCGGCACGATGCAGTAACCCGTGCGCAGGATGTTCTCGCCGATGATCCGCTTGAGCGCCAGCTGCTGCCGCCCCTTCTCGCTCTCGACGAAGAAGCCGAGTTTCTGCGACAGGGTCCGCAGCGCCTGGATCACGTAGCCCGGCGTGTTGCCCCGCGGACAGCGCGGACGGCACGACATGCACTCGCCGCAATACCAGATCGTGTCGCTGCGCATCAGCTCTTCGATGGCGGCATCGTCGCGCGTCTGCACGATCGAGACGATCTGCCGCGGATCGTAGTTGTAGAACTCGGCGGCCGGGCAGACGCCCGTGCAGACCCCGCAGTTCATACAGGCGTTCAGCCCCTCGCGGAGCCGGACGTCCTCCATCAGCATGTCGAAATATTTGCCCATAAAAAAACCTTTGCACTGCAAAGGTAGGGATTCGGTCCGGGTCGGAAGGTGGTATAAATGCGTAATTTCGCGCTATGGCGCGCAGCTCCCTCTCCGCATGCGCCGGTCCTTGCGCGCTATGCCTCCGCCTGCCGGCGGCGTTCGTAGGTCTCGAAGCGGAACGGTCCGGGGTACTGCGCCCCGCAGGCGAACGACTCGCACGCCGTGAGCCGCCATTCCGACTCGTTCCACGCCGGGAAGCGGGTGTCGCCCTCGTAGTCGCGCTCCACGCGCGTGAGGTAGAACCGGTCGGCGAGAGGCAGCGCCTCGGCATAGATCTGCGCCCCGCCGATCACGAAGACCTCCTCGTCGGGGCCGAACGAAGCCAGCGCCTCCTCCAGCGAGTGGACCACCGTGCAGCCCGGGATCTCGATCCGCTGCCGCGTGACGACCACGTTCGTCCGGTTCGGCAGCGGCCGGCCCAGCGATTCGTAGGTCTTCCGCCCCATCACCACCGGATGCCCCGTCGTGAGCGTCTTGAAATGGCGCAGGTCCTCGGCGATATGCCACAGAAGTCGGTTTTTGTCGCCGATCACCCCGTTGCGGGCCACGGCTACGATGATGCTCGTCATACTCGGATAAGATATAAGGTATTGCGCCGCCGTCAGAACGACATGGGGGCCTTGATCGCCGGCCAGGGATCGTAGCCCTCGAGCGTGAAGTCCTCGTAGCGGAAGTCGAACAGCGACCGCACTTCGGGATTCAGCCGCATGCGCGGCAGCGGGCGCGGCGTACGCGCGAGCTGCTCGTCCGCCTGGTCCATGTGGTTCAGATAGAGGTGCGCGTCCCCCAGCGTGTGGATGAACTCGCCGGGTTCGAGGCCGCACACCTGCGCCGTCATCTGCGTGAGCAGCGCGTACGACGCGATGTTGAACGGCACGCCCAGGAACGTGTCGGCGCTGCGCTGGTAGAGCTGGCAGGAGAGGCGCCCGCCCGCCACATAGAACTGGAACAGCACGTGGCAGGGCGGCAGCGCCATGCCCTCCACCTCGGCGACGTTCCAGGCCGAGACCAGGATGCGCCGCGAATCGGGATTCGTACGGATCGTCCGCACGGCCTCGGCGATCTGGTCGATCGTCCCGCCGTCGGGCAGCGGCCACGAGCGCCACTGATAGCCGTAGACATGGTTCAGATCGCCGTAGCGATACCCCTCGATCGGCGATTCGGCGCCCGCCGAGGCGAGAAACGTCTCGCGGTCGACCGCCGGCACGCCGTGCCGCGCGCACAGTTCGCCGTAATAGCGGTAAGCGTCGTTGTCCCAGATGTGCACGCCGTTTTCGACGAGGTAGCGGATGTTGGTGTCGCCGGCCAGGAACCAGAGCAGTTCGTGGATCACCCCCTTCAGGAAGACCTTCTTGGTCGTGAGCAGCGGGAACCCCTCCGACAGGTCGAAGCGCATCTGGTGTCCGAAGACGCTGCGTGTCCCCGTCCCCGTACGGTCGTCCCGGACCGTCCCCTCCGCCTTGATCCGGCGCAGCAAATCGAGGTACTGTCTCATACTTCGGGTTCAAACGTTTCGAGAGTCGCCCGGCCGCATCCGTCCGTCGCGGCATAGGTAGGCGCATCGGCCCAACCGCCCAGGCAGATCACGTGCAGACCCTCCTCGCTGTAATCGCGCGGGAAGTGCATATGGCCGAAAACGAACAGATCGACCTCCGCCGTTTCGGCATAGGTTCGGGCATATTCGATCAGCGGGTCGGTCACCGAAGCCTCCTTCCCCTCCGTGCTTTCGCGCGCGGCGCGCGACTTGCCGCTCCACCAGCGGCCGAAGCGGACCGCCCAGTCGGGATGGAGCCCCCAGGAAAAGAACCACCGCAGCACGCGCGAGCGGAACCCGGCATTCAGCAGCCGAAGCCCCGGCCGGCCTTGGATATTCAGGTTGTCGCCGTGGGCTACGAAGACCCGCATCCGGCCCAGGGTCAGCAGCGCGGGGCGGGTGTGGACCTCCGCACCGCACTCGCGCGCGAGGTAGTCGCCCACCCACATGTCGTGATTGCCCGTAAAAAAGACGATCCGGATCCCCCGGTCCGAGAGTTCGGCCAGCTTGCCCAGCGTCCGCACGAACCCTTTCGGGACGACGCGCCGATATTCGAACCAGAAGTCGAAGATGTCGCCGGCCAGCACGATCGCCTGCGCATCGCGGGCCGCCCGGTCGAGCCACTGCACGAAACGGCGCTCCCGGCAGGCCGCGCTCGCCTCGTCGCCCGCCCCCAGGTGAATATCGGACGCGAAATAGTACATCAGCGGGTCAGTTCGGCCAGTTTGTCGTCGAGGCTCTTGCCGTAAATGTCTTTGGCGACGATCGTCCCCTCGCGGTCGATCAGGAAGTTGGCGGGCAGCTTCTGCACGTTGTACAGCCCCACGACGGGCGAAAGGCGCCCCTTGAGGTCGCTGACCGAGATCCAAGGCAGTTGCTGCTCCTGCACGGCCGTGATCCACAGCGGCTTGGAGCTGTCGATCGCCACCTGGTAGACCTCGAACTCCGTCGGCGAGCCGGCGTATTTCGCGTAAATGTCCTTCAGTTCGGCGTTCATGACGTTGCTGTTGCCCAGCTCGGCCGACCAGAAGTCGAGCAGCACGACCTTGCCCGCGAGCGACGACAGGCGGATCTTCTTGCCGTAGATATCGGTCAGCTCCAGGTCCGGATAGCCCGACTCGCTGATGCGCGACGTCAGGTTGATCCGCGCGTCCATGCGCGCAATCTCGCCCAGCAGGGCGGGCAGATAGGGCGAATCGGGATAGGTCTGTTCGAGCGCCTCGGCCACCGTGCGGAAATAGACCACGTCGCTGTCGCCGTTGAAAAGCGCCGTGTCGCCCGGCAGGCGCTGGTAGAGCGCATACACGGCAGCCAGCGAAGCCTTGTTCTCGATGATGAACCGCAACTGCTCGCGCCGGATGCGGTAGTACTCGTCGGTATATTCGCGCGCCAGCCGCTGACGCTGCTCCGCCGAGATTTCGGCGTCGGCATAGCGCGACACGATCTGCTCCAGCCGGCGCGCCCCGCCCACGTAGGCCTGGTAGAATTCGCGCAGCAGCTCCGATTCGCGCGACCCCGCGACCGTATAGTTCCGAATCACGCTCCCGACGGAGTTGACCGTCACCCGGTCGCCCCCGGCCAGGAACAGCGGAATGCGTTCGCCGTTGAAAATCAGATTATAGAGCGACGGCGTGCGCGATGCATCCTTGAGCATGAACCGGTAGTTGCCGTTTTTGTCCAGCTCGACCGAGTCGACCACCTTCTGCGCCAGCGGCGACACCTGTTCGAGATAGACGTACCGGGCGTTGTTTCCGACGAAACGTCCGGCGATGCGGACTTTCGAAGACTGGCAGGCACACAGCGCGAAGGCTGCGGAGAGAACGACCAAGAGTGTTTGCTTGTTCATGATTTCGCAGTTACGAACTACAAATATACTCAAATTTCCGATAATTGCGAACTATTTCGTCGAATTGTGACGCGGTCCGTTGTTTTTGGAGAAGGCCCGCGCATGCTGCTGCGGACGGTTTTTCTGCTGCTGGCGCTGCTGGGACCGGGCGGCACCCTTCTGCGGACGCGCGGAAAAGTGCTGTTTGTAATCGCTTCGGATATTATTCAAGGCAACTTCGTCGATTTCGATCGCACCTCCGGACATCCGCTTTATATCTTTTACGATCACCTCGTTGTTAGGATGCTCCTGGTTGTATTCGTAGCTCTTGGCGCGCATGTAGCGGGCCAGATTGTCGACCGTGCGGGCCACGGCGGCCCCGTCCTTCTCCTCGGCCAGGCTGCGGATCATCTGCTGGACGTATTTGCCGTAATGCTTGTAGGCGATGCGCCCCTGCGTATAGCGCAGCGGCCGCGGCGCCACGGTCAGCTCCTGGCGCGAGGGACGCGGGTAGGGCGAATCCACATCGAGCTGGAAATCAGACATAATGAACAGATGATCCCACAGCTTGTGCGTGAAGTCGGCCGTATCGCGCAGCAGCGGATTGAGGTTGCCCATCACGGCGATCACGGCCCGGGCCTGGCGGTTGCGCTCCCTGCGGTCCTCGATCCGCATCAGCGTGTCGATCATCTCGTGGATATGACGACCGTACTCGGGCAGGAACAGCTTGCGCCGCCCGTAATTGTAATTTTTTCTCATATTGCAAATTTCGGTCTCTGCCTCTGCTTCGTTCGGTCCGGCCGCCATTCCGGCCGGGCACGGGCGATAGACCTTATCAAGACTTCGTTTCACGACTCCCCGCCCCGAAGCGCCCGCCGCCCGGGATTGGGCCGGCGCCGTGGAAAAGCATAACTTTGAGACAAAAACGGGACGCGCCGCAGGCTGCGCGACAGCAGCCGGACTCCGTCGCCGATGACGTTTCGAACGGAAGTTTTCCGCGGACAAATGTAGTAAAATTTCAGTAAAAACAAGATATGGCAAAGGTTTTAATTCTGGACCGATCAAAAAGTATGCGAAACACGTTGCGCGAGCGGCTGGAGTACGAAGGGTTCTCGACCGAAGCGGTCGACAACGAAAACGCCGCCGCGCAGCTGTGCGGAAAAATACCGTTCGACATCATCCTGGCGGGCGCCGCCTGCAAGCTGCCCGAGACCGACATTCCGTTCATCGTCCTGGCCGACGACGCCTCGATCGATTCGGCCGTGGAGGCGGTGCGGCGCGGCGCCCGGGACTACCTCACGCGTCCGATCGACATGAACCGCCTGCTCCAGTCGATCCACCGCGCCGTAGACGCCCCCGCCGACTCGCCCGAGCCGGCCGCGGCGGGCAGGACGGCGGCCCCGCGCCAGCGGCGTGCGCGCCCCGCGCGGGTCGAGCAGATCATCGGCGACTCGGAACGGATCAGCCGCGTGAAGCGGCTCATCGAGAAGGTGGCGCCGTGCGAGGCACGCGTGCTCATCACGGGCGAAAACGGCACGGGCAAGGAGCTCGTGGCCCGCTGGCTCCACGCCAAGAGCTCGCGCGCCGCGGCGCCGTTCGTCGAGGTCAACTGCGCGGCCATCCCTTCCGAGCTGATCGAGAGCGAGCTCTTCGGCCACGAACGGGGCGCCTTCACCTCGGCCGTCAAGCAGCGCAAGGGCAAGTTCGAGCAGGCCGACGGCGGCACGCTCTTCATGGACGAGATCGGCGACATGTCGCTCTCGGCGCAGGCCAAGGTGCTGCGCGCCCTGCAGGAGAACCGAATCAGCCGCGTCGGGAGCGACAAGGACGTAGAGGTCGACGTGCGCGTGCTGGCCGCGACGAACAAGAACCTGCGCGAAGAGATCGCCCGCGGCAACTTCCGCGAGGACCTCTACCACCGCATCGGCGTGGTGGTCATCCAGGTGCCGCCCCTGCGCGAGCGGTCGGAGGACATCCCGGCGCTGATCGCGCATTTCGTCCGCTCGATCAGCGCCGAGTACCGCACCGTCCCCAAACGGATCGACGACGAGGCCGTCGCGGCCCTGCAGGCCATGCCCTGGACGGGCAACATCCGCGAGCTGCGCAACGTCATCGAGCGGCTCATCATCCTCAGCGAGGAGCGCATCACGGCCGACGACGTGAAGCTCTACTGCTGACCGCCCGACAGCCGCATGCGGCGATGCGGCAGCGCGAAACCGCCCGCACACGGAAAAAAGAGCCGCACGGGTACCGGCTGCGAACGGGAAAGCCGCCCGTCGCTGCGAAAGAAAAACGAATGCGTACGGACGGCTGACCGCACCCGAAAAGGCTGCCGGCCCCGCGCCGCGTCGCGCGTCAGAGCAGCTCCAGCAATTCGTCGGGCCGGTCGACCAGATGCTGCGCCCCGGCCTGCACCAGCTCCTCGCGCGAGCGGAATCCCCACGTCACGCCGGCCGACCGCACGCCGGCCGCGGCGGCCGTCTGCATGTCGATGCCCGAATCGCCCACGTAGAGCACCCGGCCGGGGGCCGTGCCCGTGGCGGCGAGGATCTCCCCGACCACGGCGGGATCGGGCTTCAGCGGCACGCCGGGCCGCTGGCCGAAGACCGGCGAGAAGGGAACGTCGGGGAAAAAGAGCCGCACGAGCTTCTCGGTGCCAGCCTGGAACTTGTTCGACGCGACGGCCGTCCGCACGCCCCGCGCCGTCAGCGCGGCCAGCAGCTCGGGAATCCCCGCATAGGGCTTCGTGAAGGCGTCGATGTGCGCCGTATAGTAGGCCACGAAGTCGGCCCGCACGAGCGCCACGTTCTCGGGCGTACGCAGCGGCTCGGGCAGTGCACGCTCCACCAGGCGCATGATTCCGTTGCCCACGAAGCCGCAATAGTCCTCGTAGGAGTGCTGCGGGAGCCCCCGCACGGCCAGGCAGGCGTTGCACGCCACGGCCAGATCGCCGATGGTGTCAAGCAGCGTACCGTCGAGATCGAAAATCACCAGTTCGGTATTCGTCGTCTTTTCCATAGTCAAAGTTTTCGGCCGCCCGCGCAGACGGCCCTGCGGATTTTCCAGCCCGCGGCCGCCACCAGGAGCGACATCAGCGGACTGACGATATTGAAGATGCAGTAGGGCATATAGACGAAGGTCGAGACCCCCAGCACGGTGGCCTGCGTCATGCCGCACGAGTTCCACGGGACGAGCACGGAGCAGACCGTCGCGGAGTCCTCGACCGAGCGGCTCAGCAGCCGCTTCTCCAGCCCCCGCTCGGCATACAGGTCGCGGAACAGCCGGCCCGAAAGGATGATCGAGATGTACTGATCGGCCGTGCAGAGGTTGAAGAAGAGTCCGGCCCCGACCGTCGACGCCACGGCCGACACGGGCCGCCGCACCACACGCAGGAAGATCGACGTGAGCGACCGCAGCATGCCGCTGCCGGTCATCACGCCGCCGAAGCACATGGCGCACAGAATCAGCCACACCGTGTTGAGCATGCCGGCCATGCCGCGCGTGGCGACCAGCTCGTCGAGCTGCGGATTGCCCGTCGGGACGGCCGTATGCCCGAAGCAGGTCGTCAGCACCCCCTTGAATCCCGTCGCAAGGTCCAGCCGTTCGGCCCCGGCGACGGAGGCGACCGTGTCGGGCTGGAACACCAGCATGGCGATGCAGGCGAACACCGCCGAGGCGAAAAGCGTCACCAGCGCCGGCAGTTTCCGCACGATCAGCACCCCCGTGGCCAGCGGCACGAGCAGCAGCCACGGCGTGATGCGGAACGTGCGGGCCAGCGTCCCGGCGTACAGCTCGGCATGGGAGGCGTCGCCGTGGCCCAGCGTCAGCCCCGCGACGGTGAAAACCGCCAAAGCCACGGCGAACGAGGGCAGCGTCGTGTAGAGCATGTACCGGATGTGGGTGAAGACCGGCACGCCGACCGTCGACGAGGCCAGCACGGTCGTATCCGACAGCAGCGAGAGCTTGTCGCCGAAATAGGCGCCCGAGATGATCGCACCGGCGATCCACCCCTCGGGGAATCCCATCGCCCGGCCGATGCCCATGAGCGCCACGCCGATCGTGGCGATGGTCGTCCACGAGCTGCCGGTCATGAGCGACACCCCGCCGCAGATCACGCACGAGGCGACCAGGAAGAACGACGGATGGAGGATGTGCAGACCGTAGTAGATCATCGTCGGCACCACGCCGCTCACCATCCACGTCCCGGCGATCGCGCCGATCAGCAGCAGAATGATGATGGCCGAGGCCGAGGCGCGGATGTTGTCCACGATCGCATCCTCCAGCACCGCCCAGCGGCAGCGGTAGATCCCGATGGCCAGCATGACGCAGACCGACGCGGCCGAGAGCAGCGCGATCTGGCTGCCGCCGTCGATCGCACCGCCGCCGAAGGTCCGGATCACCGCCCAGAGCAGCAGCGTGAGCACGCCGAGCGGAATCGCCGAGACCCACGCTGCGGGTCTTCTCGTAGTTTCGTTTCGCATTTTCGAATTGGTTTCGTCCGTTTCCGGGGCAAAAGTACGAAAAAGTCGCCGGAAAATACGATCTCCAGCCACGATCCCGGCGGTCTGTCCACAACGGACCTGCCGCCGCTGCGGCCGGCCGCAGCCGGACAGAACGGGACAGGTCAGGGCTGGGACAGGTGCGGGACGCAGCCGAGAAGGAGTTGGGACAGGAACTGGGACAGGACAGAGCGGAACAGGGCGGAACGGGAGCCGAAACGGGGCGGAGGCGGGACGGGGCGAACAGGGTCTGCCGAAGCCGGCGCGAAGCCCGCGGCGCAGCCGCCGCATCCGGCGAGTCCCCGCCGCGGGCCCGGCTGCAGCTCCGGCAACGGTTCCAACAGCGGTTCCTGCGCAAAAAAGGGCCGCACCGATCGGCCTCCGGGCCCTATTCGTATGCCGTTGCGGCATTTCGCGTCCGCGCACTTTCGCGATCGTCTTTTCGCATTACCTTTGTCGGGACAATCCGGCATGAGATGCACTCCGCACTGCGAAAAGTCTATCGGTTCTACGCCGACGGTTTCCGTTCGATGACCGTCGGCCGCACGCTGTGGCTCATCGTACTGCTGAAGCTCTTCCTCCTGTTCGCCGTACTCAAACCCTTCTTCTTCCGCACCGAACCGTCCGGACGCGACCGGACCCGGCAGCAGCTCGCGCTGCTCGAACGCCTCGTCGCACCGGCCGAATAACCGCTGCCTATGATTACGGACTATCTGCACACCGTCGATTGGTCGCGCGCCCAGTTCGCCATGACGGCCGCCTATCACTGGCTCTTCGTGCCGCTGACGCTGGGCCTGAGCCTGCTGATCGCCTGCATGGAGACCGTCTACTACCGCACGGGCGATCCGTTCTGGCGGCGGACCACCCGCTTCTGGATGCGTCTGTTCGGCGTGAACTTCGCCATCGGCGTGGCCACGGGGCTGATTCTCGAATTCGAGTTCGGCACCAACTGGTCGAACTATTCATATTTCGTGGGCGACATCTTCGGCGCGCCGCTCGCCATCGAGGGGCTCATGGCCTTCTTCCTCGAGACGACCTTCGTGGCCGTGATGTTCTTCGGGTGGGACAAGGTGAGCCGCGGGTTCCACCTCACGGCCACCTGGCTCACGGCCCTCGGCGCCAACCTCTCGGCCTGGTGGATCCTGGTGGCCAACGCCTGGATGCAGGCCCCCGCGGGGTGCGCCTTCAACCCCGAAACGCTGCGCAACGAAATGACCTCGTTCGCCGACGTGGCCTTTTCGCCCGTGGCGGTCGACAAGTTCTTGCACACGACCCTCTCGTCGTTCCTGCTGGCCTCGCTGTTCGTGGTGGGCGTGAGCGCCTGGTACCTGCTCCGCGGCCGCGAACGGCAGACGGCGCTCCGCAGCATCCGCCTCGCCTCGCTCTCCGGCCTGGCGTCGGCGCTGCTGACCCTCGGCACGGGCGACCGCTCGGGCGCGGTCGTCGCACGCACGCAGCCGATGAAGCTCGCCGCCATCGAGGCCCTCTACCACGGACGGGAGGGCGCCCCGCTGACGGTGGTCGGACTGCTGCGCCCGGCCGCCCGGCGCGACACGGCCGGCAGTCCGTTCCGGTTCGGCATCGAAATCCCGAAACTGCTCTCCTTCATGAGCTTCCGCGACGCCGACGCCTATGTGCCGGGCATCGCCGACCTGATCGATGGCGACCCGGCGCACGGGCTGATGCCCGCCGCGGAGAAGATCGCACGGGGGCGCACGGCCATCGCCGAACTGGCGCGCTACCGTGCGGCCGAAGAGGCGGGCGACCGGACCGCCGCCGCGGCCGCGAAGCAGAAGTTCGACCCGGCGACGCCCGAAGGACGCGCCTTTCTCGACGACTGTTTCGCCTATTTCGGCTACGGATACCTCGGCTCGCCGCAGGAGCTGATCCCCGACGTGCCGCTGCTCTTCTACGCGTTCCGCGTCATGGTCGGCGCGGGGCTGCTCTTCATCCTGCTGCTGGCCGCCGTGTGGTGGTACGGCCGGCGGGGCACGCTGGAGCGGCAGCGCACGCTGCTGCGCTGCGCGATCCTCGCCGTGCCGCTGGCCTACATCGCCTCCGAGGCGGGATGGGTCGTGGCCGAAGTCGGGCGGCAGCCCTGGGCGATCCAGGATCTGATGCCCGTGGACGTGGCCGTCTCGGCGATCGGCAGCCGGGCCGTCGCCACGACCTTCTTCATTCTGCTCGCCCTCTTCACGGCACTGCTCGCGGCGGAGCTGAGCATTCTGTTCCGGCAGATCCGGCTGGGTCCCCGCAACATCCCCGACGTCGACGTCACCGACATCGACAGCGCGCCCCGCGGCGATTCCGGCGGCCCCTGCGACCGTCGCCTCGGCGGCTCCGAAGACAGCGGCGACACGCTCCGCGACGGCTCAGCCAACGGCCGCGGCGGCGATCCGGCCCGCTGAACCCGCACCTCCGCACCGGAGGCGCCCCGCAACGGCGCCTCCGACCGACCGCACGACAACGATCTCGACTCATGGATACCTTCACTCTCCTGCAGCACTACTGGTGGCTGCTGATCTCCCTGCTGGGCGCGTTTCTGGTCTTCCTGCTCTTCGTGCAGGGCGGACAGGGACTGCTGCTGCTCCTCGGACGGACGGACGACGAACGCGCGGCGCTCGCCGAGGCGCTGGGCAGCAAATGGGAGCTGACCTTCACGACGCTGGTCACCTTCGGCGGCGCCTTCTTCGCCTCGTTTCCGCTCTTCTACTCCACGTCGTTCGGCGGAGCCTTCTACGTGTGGACCGCCCTGCTGCTGGTCTTCGTCGTGCAGGCCGTCGCCTACGAATACCGGCGCAAACCGGGCAACCTCTTCGGCGAGAGGACCTACGACCTCTTCCTGCTCGTGAACGGCATCGCCGGACCGCTGCTGCTGGGCGTGCTGGTCGGGACGTTCTTCACGGGGGCGCACTTCACCGTCCGACCGCTCAATCTGGTCGGGGAAGGCGGCAGCCGGATCATCTCGCAGTGGACGACGCCGTGGCACGGGCTGGAGGCCCTGGCCGATCCGCGCAACCTGCTGCTGGGGGCGTCGCTGACGGCGCTCGCGGGCATGCTCGCCTGCCAGTATTTCATGAACTGCCTCGACGACGCGCACCTCCGCGCCCGCGCACAGCGCGCCATGCGGCCGCTCGCCCTGCTGTTCCTCGCGCTCTTCGCCTCTTTCCTGGCCGGGCTGCTGACGGCCGACGGTCCGCACGCGGCACCGGACGGAAGCATCGTCCGCGTGCCGTACAAATACCTGCGCAACCTGCTGCAGATGCCCGTCGCGGGCGGCCTGCTCGCGCTGGGCGTCCTGGCCGTGGCGTGGAGCATCCTGCGCGGGTGGCGCGGCGACCGCAGGGCGTTCCGGTTCGGCGGATGCGGCACGGTGCTGACCGTCGCGGCGCTGCTGCTGTGCGCCGGATGGAACGACACGGCCTACTACCCCTCGCTGGCGGAGCCCGGCTCGTCGCTCACGATCCGCAACTCGTCGTCGAGCGAATTCACGCTGAAGGTCATGAGCGTCGTCTCGCTGCTCATCCCGGTCATCCTGCTCTACGTGCGGCGCGTCTGGCGCGCGCTCGGGCCGAAGCGCCCCGGGCCCCGCCGCGACAGTCCGGCCCGCTGAATCCGCCCCGCATCGGGGCGGGCGGGCGCAGGCGGCAGCCGGCCGGAAGCGCATCGGACTGACCCCGTGGAGATTCCGCGGAGCGCCGCCGCCGGCTGTTGCAAAAATGTTGAAAACTTCCGCCGGACGAATTGGAATCCGCGCGGCAAATTCCTATCTTTGTCTGCGGACAACGGTTCCGAAGTTCCGCGGCGCGGAACGAGGATTAAAAGGGAACCCTGTGCGAATCAGGGACTATCCCCGTAGCTGTAAGTTCTCAGAACAGTCTTGCGCATATCTTTCGGCCACTGTCTCCGGACGGGAAGGCGCGCAAGGCGGGAACGAGTCAGAAGACCTGCCGTCGTCCGATTCGGAGCTTTCGGGTGAAAGAGCAGAAGATCGTTTCCGCAGACGGCCGACGGGACCGCACGGTCCGCCCGGCCACGAACGACCCGCCAGATGCGACCGCGTCCGACCGTCCCGCACGGCTGCCGGGATCGGCGTGCACTTCCGTCTCGGCCACCCCGCACCGCTCCCCGAACGTACGACGAAACCAAAAAAACCTACGATTATGAGCAGCGCAACCCTATTCATTGCCAAACGCGACGGAAAACGCGAACCGTTCTCCATCGACAAGATCCGCAACGCCGTCCGCAAGGCCTTCCTCTCGGTCGGCAGCTTCGCGACCGACGAGATGCTGACCGCGATCCTCGGCCGGCTGCGCATCGCGGACGGCATGACCGTCGAAGAGATCCAGAACCAGGTGGAGACGGCTCTGATGGCCGAGAAGTACTACCAGGTGGCCAAATCGTTCATGCTCTACCGCCAGCGCCACACCGAAGACCGCGAGGTGCGCGACAAGCTCCAGTTCCTGATGGACTACTGCACGGCGCACAACCCCGCCACCGGCTCGAAATACGACGCCAACGCCAACGTCGAGAACAAGAACATCGCCACGCTCATCGGCGAACTGCCCAAATCGGGCTTCATCCGGCTGAACCGCCGGCTGCTGACCGACCGGCTCAAGGAGATGTACGGCCGGGAGCTGTCGGACCGCTACATCCACCTGCTGAAGAACCACTTCGTCTACAAGAACGACGAGACGTCGCTGGCCAACTACTGCGCCTCGATCACGATGTATCCCTGGCTGATCGGCGGCACGAAGTCGATCGGCGGCAACTCGACGGCGCCGACCAACCTCAAGTCGTTCTGCGGCGGGTTCGTGAACATGGTCTTCATCGTCTCGTCGATGCTCTCGGGGGCATGCGCCACGCCCGAATTCCTGATGTACCTCAACTACTTCATCGGTCAGGAGTACGGCACGGACTACTGGCGGCACGCCGACGAGGTGGTCGACCTCTCGCGCCGCCGCCGCACGATCGACAAGGTCATCACCGACTGCTTCGAGCAGATCGTCTACTCGATCAACCAGCCCACCGGCGCGCGGAACTTCCAGGCCGTATTCTGGAACATCGCCTACTACGACCGCTACTATTTCGAGAGCCTCTTCGGCGAATTCCGCTTCCCGGACGGCAGCCGCCCCGACTGGGAGTCGCTGTCGTGGCTGCAGAAACGCTTCATGACCTGGTTCAACGCCGAGCGCACGCGCACCGTACTGACCTTTCCCGTGGAGACGATGGCGCTGCTCTCCGAAAACGGCGACGTGCGCGACCGCGAATGGGGCGATTTCACGGCCAGGATGTACGCCGAGGGGCACTCGTTCTTCACCTACCTGAGCGACAACGCCGACTCGCTGTCGTCGTGCTGCCGCCTGCGCAACGAGATCCGGGACAACGGCTTCAGCTACACGCTGGGCGCCGGCGGCGTGTCGACCGGCTCGAAGAGCGTGCTGACCGTCAACCTCAACCGCTGCATCCAGCACGCCTGCCGCACCGGCATCCCCTACATGCAGTTCCTCGAGGAGGTGGTCGACCTGGTGCACAAGGTGCAGCTGGCCTACAACGAGAACCTCAAGGACCTGCAGAAGAAAGGGATGCTGCCGCTTTTCGACGCCGGATACATCAACCTCTCGCGGCAGTACCTCACCATCGGCGTCAACGGGCTGGTCGAGGCGGCCGAATACCTCGGGCTGCGCATCGACGACAACGAGGACTACGCCCGGTTCGTGCAGGAGGTGCTGGGGCTGATCGAAGCCTACAACGGGAAATACCGCTCGAAGGAGGTGATGTTCAACTGCGAGATGATCCCGGCCGAGAACGTGGGCGTGAAGCACGCCAAGTGGGACCGCGAAGACGGCTACGCCGTGCCGCGCGACTGCTACAACAGCTATTTCTACGTCGTGGAGGATACGTCGCTCAACGTGCTGGACAAGTTCCGGCTGCACGGCCGCCGGTACATCGAGCATCTGACGGGCGGCTCGGCGCTGCACATGAACCTCGAGGAGCATCTCTCGCAGGCCCAGTACCGCCAGCTGCTGCGCGTAGCGGCCGCCGAAGGGTGCAACTACTTCACGTTCAACATCCCCAACACGGTCTGCAACGACTGCGGGCACATCGACAAGCGCTATCTGAAGGCGTGTCCCGTCTGCGGCAGCGCGAACACGGACTACCTGACCCGCGTGATCGGCTACATGAAACGCGTCAGCAACTTCTCGCTGGCCCGCCAGCAGGAGGAGGCCCGCCGCTACTACGGCAACGGCAGCGCAGTGAAAGACGACGGCGCACGCAAACGGGAGGAGCCGACATGCTGAGGTACGCCGACTACGACATCGTTTTCCAGGAGATCCCCGACGAGGTGACGCTGGCCGTCAACCTCTCGGGCTGTCCCAACCGCTGTCCGGGGTGCCACAGCCCCCAGTTGCAGCGGCAGATCGGCGAACCGTTGACCGAAGAGGCGCTGCGCGCGCTGCTCGCCCGCTACGGCGGTTCGGTCACCTGCGTCTGCCTGATGGGCGGCGACGGCGACCCGCAGGAGGTGGGCCGGCTGGCGGGATTCCTGCATGCGGAGTACCCCGGACTGCGCACGGGGTGGTACTCGGGACGTGCGGCGCTGCCCGACGGATTTCCCATCGCGGCGCTCGACTACCTCAAACTGGGGCCCTACGTCGCCGCACGCGGAGGACTGCGGTCCCCGGCCACCAACCAGCGGCTCTACCGCCTGGAAGCGGACGGTACGCGCAGGGACATCACGGCGCGCATGCGAAGGTAGCGGCCGAACGCCCCGGACGACTCAGCGGACGGCTTTGCGGACAGTTCTGCCGACGGTTCTGCGGGCCGGAATCCGCCAGCCGGCTATCGTGCTGCGGATGGTCCGGCAAATACGGAGATCGCCCCTGTCGGAACGCATTCCGGCAGGGGCGATTTACGATTCCGGGCGGCATCCGGAGAGCCGCCGCACCGGCTACTCCTCCCGGCCGAACGGGAACTGGTTCTGCTGCACGTCGTCGAACCGCATCCCCTTCTCGTAGGTCTTCATCGCGCGGCGGCTCATGCCCATCGACGAGAAGCCGCCGTCGTGATAGAGATTCTGCATCGTCACCTTGCGCGTCAGATCGGAGAAGAGCGTCAGCACGTAGTCGGCGCAGTCCGCGGCCGACGCGTTGCCCAGCGGCGACATGCTCTCGGCGAACGCCATCAGGTCGCCCAGCCCCAGCACGCCGCTGCCGGCCGTGGTGGGCGTCGGCGACTGCGACACGGTGTTGATGCGCACGTGCTTCTCGCGGCCGTAGATGTAGCCGAAGCTGCGGGCGATCGATTCGAGCAGCGCCTTGGCGTCGGCCATGTCGTTGTAGCCGTAGAGCGTGCGCTGCGCCGCGATGTAGGTCAGCGCCACGATCGACCCCCAGTCGTTGATCGCATCCTTCTTGCGGGCGACCTGGATGGCCTTGTGGAACGAAATGGCCGATATGTCGAGGGTCTTCGAAAGATAGTCGTAGTCCAGATCGTCGTACGTGCGGCCCTTGCGGACATTGGGCGACATGCCGATGGAGTGGAGCATGAAGTCGAACTTGCCGCCGAAATGCTCCATCGTCTTATCGATCAGATTCTCCAGGTCGGCCACGTTCGTCGCGTCGGCCGGCACCACGATCGTCCCGCACTTCTCGGCCAGCTGCGAGATCGTGCCCATGCGGATCGAGACCGCCGTATTGGTCAGAACGATCTCCGCCCCCTCTTCGACGGCACGCTCGGCCACTTTCCAGGCGATCGACTGCTCGTTGAGCGCTCCGAAAATCAACCCTTTCTTTCCTTTCAACAAATTACAAGACATACTTTTCATATTAAAAATTCGGACAAAAGTAACAATTTTTTCCGAAATCCGATCGCCCGGCCCGCCCGCACCCCCGGATCCGCCCCGTTCCGGCCCCTGCGGAAGCCGCCGCACCCGCCGCGCGAAGCCGTCTGAGGGCCTCCCGACCCGGGGACGAAACGCCCGACCGCCGGGCCGGTATTCCGAAAAGCCCGCATCGATGAGACGAAAAAACCGATTCGTAGCAACTTTGCGAATATCGTTCGAATCATTCACCACAAATTTTCACACACCGGGAGTTCGCCGTAATTTCATTCACTCTTTTCGACACCCCTTTCGGCTATGAGGAATGAAGAATGCATGCGGATGCGCAAGGAATACATCAACGACATCGTTCATCTGCTGTTCGAGTCGGGCCGTCACGACCGGAGCAAAAAATGGATCTGGCACCATTTCGTACGGCCCTACCTGGGGATCAACTATCAGACCTTTCTGAAAGAGACCAAGCCGGAGCTGCCGATCGACCGGCGGCGGCTGGCCGAACTGGTGGCCAAGCTGGAGCTGCTGAGCGAGCGCGGCAAGCATCTGCTCGAAAAGGAGCATTGCCAGGACCTGCTCCCCGCCGGCAAGGAGATCGACGAGGTCCTGAAGCAACTCAAAGAACAACAGCAATGAAACGCATCGCCGACACACGTCTGGAGAGCGGCGATCTGTACCTCTTCACCCCTACGGCGCATTTTCTTTCGGGCGCCGGGCTGTGGGGCATCTTCGACCGCATCGGGGAGAACGGAGAGATCCGGCTGGAAGTCTACAGCCCCGATTTCGAACATTTCCGCCGCACGGCGACGCTCCCGCCCGAATACCTCTACTGCCGCCAGGCGACGCGCCACGAACTGCGCGACTTCGCCTTCAACATGGGCAGCCAGAGGATCTAAGCGGCGCGCCCCGCAGAAAGCGGCCGCACACGACACAAAGAAACCGCAGGCCGATGCCGTCGCATCCGCAGCCTGCGGTTTCCTTGTGCCGTACGGGGCGGACAGCGCCCCGGCCGCGTCTATCGTTCGATGACGACGATCGCCCCCTGCGTGCTGTTGAAAACGACGTCCCACAGCCGGTCCTTATACCTGCGGCGCAGCGCATCGACCTTTCCGCCGTATTCCATGATACGCGGGAACTCCCCGAGACGCCCCTTGAAGTTCCGGGGCTCGTAGCTCACGATATACCTGTTCATCAGGCACATATTGACGCGGTTGCGGTCGAGGTGGTCCGTCACGGCGCAGATGATCGGCAGCTCGGAGTCGATATAGCGCATCAACGGCGTATGGTCGACCGCAGCCCGGGTGTAGGTGGCATAATACTGTCCCTGGATGTCGTACGGGCCCTCCCCCGTCATGATGAATTCGGGGCTGTATCTGCGGGTCATCTCGTAGAATTCGCGGCCGAGCAGCCCGTCGCCGCGGAAGATATAGTCCGATGCCGGAGATCACGGCAATCGAATACGGCCCTGATCCGCGCATTCTCCAGCACGACGGTATCCTGCGCGGACAGACCGGTCGCGGCGAGCGACGAAACGAGACAAATCAGAAATTTCCTCATAGCGGGCAGTCTTTTCACGAAACGGCCGCGGAAAAGCCGGAACGGCCCTCCCGCGGCCGGCCGCTCACGGGTTCGGAGCCGAAATGTCGAAAGTCATCAGCACCCGGTCCCGGTTCTCCGCCACTTCGAGACCGGTCACATCGATTCGGATCGGAAGCGCGTATCGGTCCGTGACGCGATAGGCGCCGCAAAGCCGGCAGATCTCCGCTGGGTTGTAGTCGACCGCGAACCGGGCCTCGGCGTCGCCGCCCTTCAGCGGAAACTCCGTCCGCTCCAACGCATAGCACGATTCGGGCAGCATCTCATACGAGGTGCCGTTCGCAGCGTTGTAGTCCGAAAGGTATTGCGGATCGACGCGGTACGAAACCACGCATGACGAGGAGAGCAGCCCGCTCTTCGTCGCCCACGCCGACGCCCGGGCGGTCGTCCGATCGGCCGTGGCGGCATACGTCTGCATGCCCGATTTCACCAGATATACCTTGCTCGGCGTATAGCCGTCTTCCCGGTTGTCGATGCAGGACGCGGCCGCAAAGAGACCGAAGCACAAAACGAAACATAGTATCTTTTTCATATCACCGTATTTTTAACGTGGTTCTACCAGCCGGGAGCCTGCTCGATCCTGCGATTCTTGTTCAGTTCGGACATGCTGATCGGCCACAGATAATTCTTGTCCTCCCAGATCCGGGCGTTGGGGCCGCCGTACTGGGAATGGATGCGTTTGTAGAAGGAGTATTCAGGGGTCGGCTTGTTGGCCTGGGCGGCGTTCTGCGGACGCCCCATCGGGGAATTCGTCGTCGAATAGATGTTCATGCCCCAGGCATCGACATTGGTGATGTCGCAGACCTGCCAGCGGCGGCAGTCGAAATAGCGGTTCCCCTGGAGGGCCAACTCGACCATACGTTCATGGCGCAGGTATTTGCGGGCCTCGCCCTGGCTGGTCCGGACCTCGGGATAGACCTCCTCGATGTCGGGGACGCCGGCCCGCTCGCGGATCAGGTTCCAATAGGTCCAGATATCCGGATCGTTCAGATCGCCGATCTCGATCAGGGCCTCGACATAATTGAGGTAGATCTCGTTGAGCCGGATCAGCGGAAAGACCATCGGCTGCCCCCATCCCGCCTTGGTTCCGAGCTTGGGGTTGATGTCGCGCGTCGTGTACTTGCGCTGGCAGTATCCCGTCGAGGAGCAGCGGATCTTGCCTCCGGCATAAGTGAAGTTCAGCTCCACGTAGTTGTTCGCCCCGATGTTGGGCATCAGCTCCCGCAGCGTCCCGTTGCCCGAGGGGACGCCGTAGGCGTAGTCGAGCTGGTTGTAGGCGATGTCGATGTAGAAACGGGGCTCCCGGTTGCGGTACATCTTGGCGACCGACCGTCCGCGGTTCACCGTGCCGTCGAACGGATGCACGTAGTTGTTGAAATAGCCGGCGAGCTTGTCCGACTCGGCGACCGGATAGTCGTTCGGCACCTCGAAATAGTAGTCGTCGTTCGAGACCTTCTCCGGGTCCTTGCAAACTCGCGGATCCTTGATCGGAAACTCTCCGCCGTCGGTGCACTCGATTCCGGCGGCTACCCCGTCGTAATCGCCCCTCCGGGTCGCGTCCCGGTATCCGACGATCGGATAGACGCCGTTGTCCATGGCATAGGCGTCGACCAGCCGCTGGGTGGGGTTGATTCCGCCCCAGCAGTTGTTGTTGATGTTGACCGAAAGGCAGCGCTGGAACCAGGCCTGTTCGTCTATCGTGCGGCCGAGAATGGTCTCGCTGTTGTACTTCTGGGCGAAGGCGTCGTACAGGGACTTATACGGATTGATCGTCCCGCCGTCGCGCACCACGGTCAGTTCGAACGCCTTCCCGCCGCCGGGCAGCTGGTAATCGATCACGGCTTTGGCGGCATCGGCGGCGAGCCTCCACTTGTCGGCGTCGTACGTCGTCGGGATCAGCTCCGAACCGTCCTTGACGCTCGTCCATCCGGCGAAAAGGGAGTTCGAACGGGGATTCATCAACTGGCTGGCCGAAAAAAGCAGGACCTGCGACCGGATCGCCAGGGCGGCCCCGGGGGTCAGACGCCCCGCCTCGGCGGCCGGCATCACGGGTTTCAGATTCGGCGCCACGGCCTCGAGCTCATCGCACACGAACCGCACGCACTCCTCCCAGGTATTGCGGCTGGGATACGTTTTCAGGTAATCGCTGTTGGGGTCCGTCACGTCGTAGTCCACCGGAACCAGCACGACCGGACCGTAAAGGCGCATGAGCTGCCAATAGCACAAGGCGCGCATGCAGCGGGCCTCGTTATAGTAGTAGTCGCGCTCTTCGGAGGTCATGTCGTCGCAGAGGTGGATGTAATGCATGAAATACGACGCTTCGCGGATCCCCTTGTAGAGCCGGTCCCACTTGTTGTACGGGATGTTGCTCGTATTCCATGAGTTGTTGTTTATTTTGTTGATATCGTGGTTGAATCCGTTGTCGGCCTCGTCCGATCCCAGCACCCAGGGCTCGCCCTCCACGCCGTTGGCCGAGGCCTGGGTCGGTTTGGGCATGAAGCTGTATACGCGGGCCGCGTATTGCAGCGCCGTCGCCTTTTTCGAGAAGATCTGCTCCGGCGTCGTAGGGATGTCCAGCGGCTGCATGTCGAGAAATTTCTCGCACGAAGTCGACACCAGCAAAATTGCGAATGCTATACTTATGATCTTTTTCATGACTGTCTTATTATCGGTTTATATCACATTGCGATCAGAACGTCAGATTCAGTCCGAGGCTGTAAATGCGCGACGGCGGGTAGGCGTTGCCCCCGTAGCGGCCGTCCGACGAGGCGATGCCGTTGCCCACCTCGGGGTCGAACAGCTTGAACTTGGAGATGGTCAGCAGGTTGAATCCGGACAGATAGAACCGCGCCTTGGAAATATGGATCTTTCTCAGGAAACGTTCCGGCAGGCTGTAACCGATCGTGGCGTTCTTCAGGCGCAGGTAGGAAACGTCGCGCTGCCAGAACGTCGAGCGGTACTGGTGGTTGTTGACGCTTTTGGTCTCGGAGACGCGCGGGAACTCGGCGTTCGGGTTCGGGTCGTCGACCGTCCACATCCGCTCGTACACGTCCTTGTAGAATCCCGACATATGGGGATCGCCCGTCGAGAAAGGCATCACGGCCGGCCCGTCGAGGAACATCGTGACATTGCCTACGCCCTGGAAGAAGACCGAAAAGTCGAAATTGCGCCATTGCACCGAGGTTCCGAACCCGTAGGTGATCTCGGGCAGCCACGTGCGCCCGATGGGCACGTAGTCGTTCTCGTCGATCCGGCCGTCGCCGTTCACATCCTTGTACTTGATGTCGCCGACACGGACCAGTCCGGAGGTCGTGGGGCTGTTGTCGATCTCCTCCTGCGACTGGAACAGCCCCAGGGCGATCAGACCGGTCTGCTGGCCGATGGGCTTGCCGCGCATGTCGCGGTAGGGATAGACCGCCGGAGCCTCGGCATTCTCGACGACCTCGGATCGGTTGAAGGTGAAATTGCCGCGGAGGGAGACCGTCACCTCGCCGAATTTACGGGTTCCGTTCACATCCACGTCGAAGCCCCGGTTCTTGGTTTCGCCGTAGTTGAGCCAGGGCGCCGTGTTGATACCCCAGGCCGACGACATCTGCTGGTATTCGAGGAAGATCCCCTTGCGATGGTCCTGGAAATAGCTGGCCTGGATATCCACGAACCGGCAAAGCGAAAGTTCCATGCCGACGTCCAGCTTCGTGGATTTCTCCCAGCCGACGCTCGGGTTGGCGAAATCGCCCTGACGCAATCCGTTATACGTGTTGTACGTCCCGTTGCCGAACATGTACGACCCCTCGGAGACGAAGGTGCCGTTGTAGATGAACCGCCGGTTGCCTCCGATATTGTCGTTGCCCACGCTGCCGTACGACGCGCGCAGCTTCAGCTTGTTGACGACGCGTTCGAGCGGCTCGAAGAACTTCTCCTCCGACACCATCCAGCCGGCGGCGATGGAGGGGAAGAAACCGAACCGTTTGCCCGGCGAGAAGTTCTCGGACCCGTTGTAGCCGAAGTTGCCCTCGATGAAATAGCGGTTGTCGTAACCGTAGGTCAGACGTCCGGCGATGCCCTGCGTACGATAAGGGATCGATTTGTTGATGTCGGCGGCCTGGACATCCTTTTTCGATTTGAGGTTGAACAGGAAGAGCGCCCCGACGGAATGCTTTCCGAAATCGCGGTTGTAGGTCAGCGACGTTTCGAGATAGAACGTCTTGCTGCCCGCACTGCTCTTGGAGTACCCCATGGAGCTCGCGCCGTCGCGCACGCGCTCGAGAACGAGCTCTCCTTCGCTGTCGCGGCCCGTCGCGATGAACATCTCGGGTTCGTTCTTGTAATTCAGGCGCTGCGTGTTCACGGCGTCCCAGGAGAATTTCGCGTTGAACACCAGGCCTTTGGTGACGATGTCGCTGAAATCCTGCGTCAGTCCGATCAGCGACTGGGCATTGTTCGTATAGTATTCGCGGAATCCGGACTGGGTGATGAGGTTGTAGGGATTGCTGCCCGCCGAAGAGCCCTTCGTAACCGCGAGGGCTCCGTTGGAGTAACGCATGGGCACCGTGTTCGGGCTGACGATGAAAGCGCTCTTCCAGATCGTCTCCATGTCCTCATTGGGCGTCACCTTCACCTCGTAGATCGTGGAAAGATTGACCTTCAGCGTCGTCGACGGCGTCACCTTGATGTCCACGTTCGAACGGAAATTGAACTTGTTGTAGCGGATGTTCGTGTCGTACTTGTTCAGGTCGTCGACCTCGTAGATACCGCCCTCGTGATAGTAGGCTCCGGACACGTAGTAGCTTATGACGTCGCCGCCGCCGTTGATGCTGGCGTTGACCTTCTGGTTCGTGGTGAGCTTCTTGAACAGGCCGTCGATCCAGTCGACATTGGGATAGAGATCGGGATCCTTCCCGCTTTTGTACATGTCGATCGCATACGCGTCGTAATAGTCGTTGCCGTGGTTGATGCGATAGTCCGAATTGTAGGCATCGGCCAGTTCGATCGAGTTGACGAAACGGGGGATCTTGGTCGGCTGGACCAGTCCCGTTTCCACATTGAGCGTCACCTTGGGGGCACCCTTGTCGCCGGTACGGGTCGTGATGAGGATGACGCCGTTGGCGCCGCGCACGCCGTAGAGCGCGGTCGCGGTCGCATCCTTCAGCACGGAAAAGCTCTCGATGTCATTCACGTCGACCAGATCGAGGCTGCGCTCGATGCCGTCGACGAGAACCAGCGGCGCCCGCGAGTCGCTGTTGAGCGAACTGATGCCCCGGATCCAAAACTGGGAGCCTTCGCCCGGCTCGCCGGAACGCTGCACCGACACGACGCCGGCCACCTGGCCCGCAAGACTCGTGCTGAGCTGCGAGGTGGGCAGTTTGAGGTCCTTGACCTTGGGCGAGGAGATCGCGCCCACGATACTCTCCTTCTTCTGCCGGCCGAAAGCGACCACCACGACATCCCCGATCTGCTGGGCCGACTCGACCAGTTCGAAATCGATGACGGTGCTGCTTCCGATAACCCGCTCCTGCTGGTCGTAGCCGATGAACGACACGACCAGAATCTCGGGCTTGTCGGAATTGTAGGTGATCCGGTAGGCTCCGTTCAGATCCGCAGACACGCCCGTCGTCCCGTCTTTGATCCAGACGCTCGCCCCGACGATCGGCTGCTTGGTCCGGGCGTCGATCACGGTACCCGACACCGTCTTTTCCTTCGGATTCTGGGCAGCCGCATGCTGCGGACAGCCCGACAGCAACATGACGGCAAAGGCAAACAGCGCACCGGCTGCAAACCCTCTCCCAGTCGACTCGTAGTTCAAATGTTTCATAGGGTTCTATTTGGGTTGATGATTAGGTTCGGTCGCAATACCCGCCCGTCTCGTTCTCCGCCGCCGGAGCGGCCCATACGGGGAGGATATATACCAACTATATCGATATGTTCGCACAAATATATGGTACACGGAGTGCGATTCCGACAAGGATTTTATCTCATCATGATACGATTTTATCCTCTTGCGCAGGACGGGACCGCGGCGCGGCGGCCGGCGTGCGCGCCGATCAAAGAAACGGGGTCTCGACGGAAAGCTCTTTCGTCGTGTTCTTCTGCCCCCTGAGCCAGATCCAGGAGCAGTTATCGCTCTGTTCGAGCGCGAAGCCGCACGGATTCTCCGTCATTCTGGGGAACGGCCCGAACCGGACGTCCAGCGCGTCGAATCCCTCCGCCCCGCCGATCGTCAGCGTGCATCGGCCCAGCCAGCGCTCATGGCGGAACGTCAGGTTTATGCGCCGGATCACGCCGTGTTTGTCCGCCACGGGCAGATCCCGGCATTCCATCGTGTCCCAGAGCCACGGCAGACGCGGCATGACGACGAGTCTTCCGTCCTCGCAACTCACGCCGACGACCAGCGCGAAAGCCTTGATAATCTCGGCCTCCTGGACGAGATTCCCCTCGTCGCCGGGATTCTCCATGATCTCCCGGCGGCCGTTCTTATGCGTTCCGAACGTATGATCGAGTCCGGTCTCGTAGTTCTCGTAGCTGAAACACTCGTTCATCAGGAACGGATTGCGCTCGTGCGACATCTGCTCGATCACGCCCCCGTCGTATCCCAGGCGGGCAATGCCCTCCAGGCATTTCGAGTAGGTGTTCACGTCATCGGCCATCAGGGCGGCCTGCGTGAAGAAGCCCTGGCCGTATCCGCACATCGTCTCGTCGTGGCGTCCGCCCATTCCGGTCCAGCCGGAATTGCTCACGAATCCGTACTTGCGGAAATACGCCCCCTCGGCCATCCAGTGCCGCAGCAGGAGGTAGCTCTCCCGGTGGACCTTCCCGAACTCGCCCCCGATCCGGCTGCGCCCCGCATCGTAATCCTGGATGAAAGGCAGCTGGCGCGTCCAGTGCCAGATCGGCCAGGCCGTTCCGTCCCAGTCGGACAGGTCGTACGCCGAACCGGTGCGGCCGTCGAAACCATTGAACCAGCACCCCTTCGGCGCATAGCTTATCCGCCCGTCCGAAACCAGCGAGCGGAGCGCCTTCTCCATCGCCGCACGCATCAGCCGGACCCGTCCGGCCAGGTCCCGCTCGCCCGAGGCCTCGGCCATCTCGGCGACCATCTCCAGTGCGACCCCCATTCCGTAGTTGCCGAAGAGGCTGTAAACCGGATACTTCACGCTCGGATTCCCCGACAGCTCGGAGATCGAAGGCAGCAGGCCTCCGCAGGGCGACACCCGGATCAGCGAATCCACCCAGCCGACGACGGGCAGAATGCCGTCGCAGAACTCCCGGCCCAGCGCCTCGTCCCGGCCGTTGACCCTCCAGGCCGAACATATCGCCGACAGAATCCAGGCATTGCCGTCCAGCTCGGCCGCATTGTGGGGAATATACGGACGATGGATCTCGCGCCCCCAATGGTCCGTCAGATTGATATGGGCGAGAAAATACCGTGCGACCATCTTCGCGTCGCCGGCGAATCCGAAACGAGCGAGCTCCATAACGCCGCGTCCGCAATCCCGCGCCCACATCTGCCTGTAATAATTCGGCCTGCCGAGCGTGTCGGTCGAGGTATGGAAAAATCCCGCGCCGAAACGGGGGTCGTCGCCGTATTCCAGCTTGCCGTGCATATCTTTGAGCGTTTCGGCGAAAATCGCCGACGCCTGCGCGGCGAAACGGTCGCCGGCAAAACGGACGCGGGGCACGACCGGCTCCCGGCGCCGCGCCGGACCGCTCCCGGCGAAGCCCGCCGTCGAAAGACATACGGCAAAAAACACCATTCCCCACATCATCTTTTTCATAGCGCTCGGAGTTTAAAGATTTTTCGGTCGGATCGCACGCCGGCGTCTCACAGCACCTTTATCACCTGTCTGCCGGACTTCAGCCCCTCGCTCCGGGCCGTCACGACGATCTCGCCCGCCGTTCCGGTCGACTGGAGCACCAGCAGGGTCTTCCCCATGAACGCCTTGCCGGACCGCGACTTTGCTCCGTTCAGATCGAGAATGTCGCCGTTCTCCACGCCCAGCAGCTTATGCGGCCCTTCGATCCCGAATTCGACAAAATTGTCCGCATGGGGCACCGGACGCCCTTTGTCATCGACGATATCCACCGTCAGATAGATCACGTCCCGCCGGTTGGCGCGCACGGCGGAGCGGTCGACCATCAGCTTCACCGCAGCGGGCTCCGAGGCCGTCGAGACGCTTTTGCGGGCGATCTCCTTTCCGTCCTTATAGGCGATCGACGTCAGCGTCCCGGCCTTGTACGGCACCAGCCACACGATCTGCAGCACGTCCGGATCCATCGCCTTGCGGCCGAGCGACCTGCCGTCGAGCAGCAGTTCGGCCTCATCGCCGTTGGTATAGACCACGACCGGAATCTCGACGCCCTCCTTCCCGGGATGCGTCCAGTGCGGCAGCAGATGCACCATGGGCTTGTCCGACCAGAAACTCTGATACAGGTAATAAGCATCCTTGGGGAAATCCGCCATGTCGATGATCCCGTAGTTGTTCGTGCGGGCGGGCCATCCCCAGGATTCGCCCAGGTAGTCGAACGCCGTCCAGCGGAACTCGCCGATGAAGAAGTAATTGTCCCGGGTCTGGATCCACTGGTCGCGGCAGCTGATCTTACGGGTCTGGTTGTCGTAGCCCGACGCATAGCGCAGGTCGACGCCCGTGAACACCTCCTCCTCCGTCAGATCGGCTATCGGGAAAAGCCTGCCGAGATCGGTCGCCCCCGTCTCCTGACCCGAACGATCGGGTTCGTCCCAGGGCATGTAGGAGGTCTTCGTACGGTACACGCCCCGGGTCTGGCGGGTATGGGGGATCTCCGTACCCACGGCGAGCTTGTCCGGCTGCGCGGCGTGGAAGTCCGCCAGGTCGAAACGGCCCTCGCCGTTGGCATTGAACCCCGCGATGTCGAGATATTCGCCCAGCGCCCAGGCCTGCGTGGTGGGACGCGTAGGATCCATGCGGTGAAAGGTGTCGTTGATGAGTTTCTGCCAGTACATATGGTTCTCGAAACGCCAGACTTCGTTGCCCATGCACCAGATCACCACGCAGGGGTGGTTGCGGTCGCGCCGGATGAAATCCCGCAGGTCCTGCTGCCACCAGTCGAGGAAATAGTAGCTATAGTCGTAACGGGCCTTGCCGTTGCGCGTCCACTGCGCCCAGCCGTCCCAGGGCTCGTCCATGACCATGAACCCCATCTCGTCGCACATCCGGTAGAAGGTCGGGGAATAGGGATAATGCGAGGTACGGATGGCATTGCAGCCCATCTCCTTGAGCATCGCGAGGCGCTTGCGCCAGGTATCGTCGGGCAGCGCGATTCCGAACGGGCCGGTATTCTGATGCAGGCAGACGCCCTTCATCTTGGTGTTCGCGCCGTTGAGGCGGAATCCGAACGCCGGATCGAACTCCAGCTTACGGATTCCGAAACGCGTCGGATATTCGTCGTAGGTTTTCCCGTCGCTCTCGATGATCGTCTTGAGCGTGTAGAGCTCCGGAGCATCCGGCGACCAAAGCCGCGGCGAAGCGACCTCGAGCCGTCCCCTGACCGTGTTCCGGCCGTTGACCAGCTTCGCCCGCTCCGAGGTCCGGGCCACTTCGCGGCCTCGGTCATCCTCGATCACCGAGGTGATCCTCGCGTAGGTCTCCGGAAGCCGGTTCTCGATCTCGACCTCGAAATCGACCGACGCACGTTCGCGCTCCACCTCGGGCGTCGTGACATAGGTGCCGTCCTTTTCGACGCGGATCTTGTCCGTGACGACGAGGTTCACGTGCCGGTATATGCCGCTTCCGGTATACCAGCGCGCGCTGGGCTGCAGCGAGTTGTCGACCTTCACCGTCAGCACGTTCTTTCCCTTTTTCAGGTGCGGCGTCAACTCATAGAACAGGCTGAGATACCCGTTCGGGCGATAGCCGATCTGCCGGCCGTTGATCCATACGGTGCTCTTCATGTAGACGCCGTCGAAATCGACGAAAACGAGCTTGTCCTCCCAGTCGTCGCTCCACTCGATCTCTTTCTTATACCAACCGATGCCGGCAGGCAGGTGGGCATTGGCCCGATGGCCCGGCACATTCTTATCGTATGCCTGTTCGATGCTCCAGTCGTGCGGCACGTCGAGCAGCCGCCAGGAGGCGTAATCGACCGTTTCGACCCCGTCCTCCAGATCGCCGAGATGGAAATACCAGTCCGTATCGATGTTGTCGACACGCCGAGGCGAAGCCGCGGCAAGCGTCCCGACGCCGATGAACCACACGAAAAACAACGAGAGCCATTTTTTGACAGAAATACCCATAATCGACATTTTAGATTAGCATATCGGAGAATAGTAGAAACATATATTATATGTACATACAAATATACGATGAAGAATCGAACAAAACAACTTTTTCTTACATTTTCGCAGCGAAATATCGCACTTTCGCGGCTGCGGATCGATCAATCGGGGAGAACGCGCATGATATTTCGCAAAAGTACGGCGATTCCCCCACGAGGTCTTCAATGATTTTAACGGAAGATAATACGATTTTATCCAAAAGAACAGCGAACCTCCGCGCGCCGTTCCGACCGAAAGTAGGCACAATAACGCCAACAAGCCCCGACAACGAATACCTATTATAAATATATAGTTATCAAATGTTTGTTTTGTATAAAAAATATGCTCCGGATAATTCGTAATTCAAAAAAAAATATTATGTTTGCACATTCATAATACCTACAAACATATAATACCGGATAAATACATGCACGAACACGGAAACAGCTACGACAAATACCCGAGCACGACGGTCGACGGGCCGGTCTGGGCCGGGTGGGAGGAGATCGGCGAGCGGCTCACGCAACACCTCGGAGGCCAGGCTCCGCTGCTGGTATTCGACACCTACGTCGGTGTCGACGACGACGAACTCACGGCTGCACTGCGCCGGCTGTGGCCCGGGGCCGAACTCCTCGAAACATCCCGCATGTTCCTCGGCGAACAGGAGATACGCGCCATGACGCAGCCCTATGTCACCGACGACGAGCTATTCGGCTACCTCTCGCCGCTGGGCATCGGAGACTATTTCGACCCGAAAAAACTGCAGTCGGCGCGCGAACGGATCCGCACCCGGCGAATCCCGACGATCGTATACGGCTGCGGCGCCGGCTACGTGGCCCCGGCGGCCGAACTGACCGTCTACGCCGACATGGCCCGCTGGGAGATCCAGCAACGATTCCGCGCGCACGCCGTGCACGGACTCGGGGTCGACAATTCGGCCGAAAGCCCTGCGCGGCAGTACAAACGCGGGTATTTCAACGACTGGCCCCTGCTGGACAACCATAAAAAGAGCCTCTACCACCGGGTCGACTACTGGATCGACACGCACCGCCCGGAAGCCCCGCTCATGCTCGCCGCCGAGACGTTCATGCAAGGGATCGAACGCACCGTACGGCGGCCGTTCCGTGTCGTGCCGTTCTTCGACCCCGCACCCTGGGGCGGGCAATGGATGAAGGAGGTCTGCGATCTGGACCGCGGGAAGATCAACTACGGCTGGTGCTTCGACTGCGTACCGGAGGAAAACAGCCTCTATTTGCGCGTCGGAGACAGGCTCTTCGAGACCCCGGCGTCGAACCTCGTCTATCTCCGGCCGCACGAACTGCTCGGAGCGGCCAACCGCCAGAGATTCGGAGAGAGCTTCCCGATACGCTTCGATTTTCTCGACACCGTCCGCGGCGGCAACCTGAGTCTGCAGGTCCACCCGACCGACGCCTACATCCGCCGGACGTTCGGCATGCGCTACACGCAGGACGAGAGCTACTACCTGCTGGACGCCACCCCCGAAGCCAGCGTATACCTGGGCATCCGGACGGGCACCGACCCGCAGGAAATGATCGGGGCGCTCGAAAATGCGCAGGCCGCGGGCACGCCTTTCGACACCGAACGCTTCGTCAACCGCCTGCCGGCCAAGAAGCACGACCACTACCTGATTCCGGGCGGAACGATCCACTGCTCGGGCTCGGGCTCCCTCGTGCTCGAGATCAGCGCCACGCCGAACATCTTCACGTTCAAGATGTGGGATTGGGGACGCATGGGGCTCGACGGGAAGCCCCGTCCCATCAACATCAAGCACGCCGCGCAGGTCATCGACTGGAACCGCAATACCGAATACGTCCGGGAGCGGCTCTGCAACGCGGTCGTCCCCGTCGCTTCGGGAGACGGCTGGCAGGAGGAGAAGACAGGGCTCCACGAGGCCGAGTTCATCGAAACCCGCCGCCATTGGTTCACCTCCCGGGTGCTCCACCACACGCAGGGCGGAGTACAGGTGCTCAACCTGATAGAAGGACAGGTGGCCGTAGTCGAAAGCCCGACCCGCGCATTCGAACCGTTCGTCGTCCACTATGCGGAGACCTTCATCGTCCCCGCCGCAGTCGGCGAATACACGATCCGGCCGCTCGAAGCAGGCATGCGCTGCGGCACGATCAAAGCCTTTGTACGACCTCAAACGAAAGAATAACATGTACGAAACCGATCCACGCATCGTTCTGACCCTCGACGCCGGCGGAACAAACCTCGTCTTCTCGGCCATGGCGTCCGATCGCGAGATCGTCGCGCCGGTGCATTTCCCCTCCTGTCCGGACGACCTCGACCGCATGCTGGCGACGCTGGTCGAAGGATTCGAAACCGTGCAGCGGCAACTCCCCGCGAGCCCGGACGCCATCAGCTTCGCCTTCCCGGGACCGGCCGACTATGCCAACGGCATCATCGGCGACCTGCCGAACTTCCCCTCCTTTCGCGGCGGAGTCGCATTGGGCCCCTACCTCGAACGGCGCTTCGGCATTCCTGTATTCATCAACAACGACGGCAACCTGTTCGCCTACGGCGAAGCCATCTCGGGCGCGCTGCCGGAGGTCAATGCGCTGCTGGAGGCAGGCGGATCGACGAAGCGCTACCGGAACCTGCTGGGCGTCACGCTCGGCACGGGGTTCGGCGCCGGCGCAGTCATCGACGGGAAGCTGCTGACCGGCGACAACGGATGCGGCGGCGACGTCTGGGTCTTCCGCAACAAACGCCACGACGGCATGATCTGCGAGGAGAGCGTCAGCATCCGCGCGATCCGCCGCACCTACGCCGAGCTGAGCGGCGATCGGGACGGACGGCTCACCCCGAAGGATATTTTCGACATTGCGGAGGGGCTGCGCCCCGGCGACGCCGATGCGGCGCGGGAGAGTTTCCGGCGTTTCGGAGAGGTGGCCGGAGATGTCATCTCGCAGGCGCTGACCATCATCGACGGCATCGTAGTGCTGGGCGGCGGGCTCACCGGAGCCAGGAAATACTTCATGCCCGCACTGCTGCAAGAAATGCGCGGCAGCATCGGCACGTTCGCGGGCGAAAGCTTCCCCAGGCTGCAGATGCGCGCCTACGACCTCGACTCTCCCGACGAAGCCGCAGCCTTCGTGCGAGAAAAGACGATACAGGTCCCCATACCCGGCACATCCGAGCGGACGGGCTACGACCATGCCCGTCAGACCGCCGTCGTCTGCTCGAAGCTGGGCGCCAGCCGGGCCATCGCGCTGGGCGCCTACGCCTATGCGATCGCACAGCTGGACGGGCCGCGCGGCACAGCCGGGCTCCGACACCGATAAAATCACCCAAACACACCGCCATCCCAATGCGACGAATCCTAATTCTCTTGTTTTTGCTGGGAGCGACCCTCCCCGGCACCGCCCAAGAGCCCGACCTCCGGGTAAAGAAGGTACACGCCATTTTCAAGACGCATCTCGACATCGGATTCACCGAACTCAGTTCGAAGGTCGAGCAGCGCTACATCGACGAATTCATCCCCAAGGCCATCGCCGTCGCCGAACAGCTGCGCGAAGAAGGGGGCGCCGAACGCTACGTATGGACGACCGGCTCGTGGCTCGTGGACGCCTATCTGCGCCAGGCATCGCCCGAAGCCGTCGGGGATCTCCGGGAGGCCATCCGGCGCGGGGACATCGTCTGGAACGGCGTACCCTACACGGTGGAGTCCGAATCCATGAACGAGGAGATGTTCGCAGCCATCCTGAAACTCTCCCGCCGCCTCGACGCCGAGTTCGGCAAAAAGACCGTCGCCGCCAAGATGACCGATGTCCCGGGCCACACGCGCAGCATCGTACCCCTGCTGTGCGACGCAGGAATCACCTTCCTGCAGATCGGCGTCAATTCGGCGGCCTCCGTTCCGTCCGTTCCGCCTGTCTGCCTGTGGCGCGACGAGCGCAGCGGCAGGGAGATCGTGCTGATGTACCAGAAAACCTACGGCGAAGACATGATCCTGCCCGACGGCCAGACCGCCGTATCGATCAATTTCACCAACGACAACAAAGGACCTCACACCGCGGAGCGCGTGAAAAGCATCTATGCGGAGCTCCGCCGGCGCTACCCCAACGCCGAGATCGCAGCCTCGTCGCTCAACGCCGTGGCGGAGGAGCTCGCCGCCATGCGCGGCCTGATGCCGGTGCTGACCTCCGAAATCGGCGACACGTGGATCTACGGCTACGGAAGCTCGCCCCTGCGCATGTCCCGATACCGCGAACTGTCGCGGCTCTACTCCGCCTGGATCCGCCAGGGGAGGCTCGACCCCGACAGCGACACGGCGATCGATTTCGCCGTACGCCTCGGCATGATCGCCGAACACACGTGGGGCGCGGACGTCAAGGTATTTCTGAAAAACTGGGACAAATACGGGTTCGACGCCTTCTCGGCAGCCCGCGATCTGCCGCCGTTCCGCTACATGGAGCGTTCGTGGCAGGAGATCGACGACAACATCGACAAGGCGATCGCCCTGCTGCCTGCGTCCCTGCGCGACGAGGCCGTAGCCGCGCTTCGCCCCATCGGCCGGTTCGACCCACCGCAGATCGCATCGCGAGACCGCGACCGCCGCATAGACGCCACGGGAAGCTGCGATTGCAAGATCGGGAAGATCGGATGCCGCATCGGCGACGTCGCCTACCAGAGCTTCTCGGCGGACGACTACGCCCGCTTCCAGGAGGTCTACCTGACCCGCCGGGTCAAATGGGCGCTCGAGGACAACGGCAAACCCGGGCTGGAGAAGAGCGGAGCGCAGAGCGCCGTCGTCGAAGCTCGGATGGAGGGCTGCGCCGTAGACCGCGACGGGCAGGGGACGCGGATCCGCTGCGAACTGGCGTTTCCGGCCGACGCGCGGATCGACGCCCGGGTGCTGCCCGAGCAGACGCAGATGGAGTATCGCGTGGCGCCCGACGGGAAAAGCGTCGAACTGACCCTCACGCTGTTCCGGAAGCCCGCCAACCGCATGCCCGAAGCGTACTGGCTGTCGTTCAAGCCGGAAGGGCTGACCGCCGTACAGGCCCAGAAGACGGGGCGGCCCGTCGACCTGACGGACGTGGTTCCGGGAGGCAACCGCCAAATGCACGGCATCGACGAATACGTCGATCTCACGACCCGCCGCGGACGCCTGCGCATCACCTCGCTGGACGCTCCACTACTCGTCGTCGGCGAACGCGGCGCGCTCAACTACTCGACCGCGCAGCCCGACCTGAACCGAGGCGTCCATTTCTGCCTCTACAACAACCTGTGGGGCACGAACTTCTCCATGTGGTGGGAGGGCAGCATCCGCTACCGCTTCCGCATAGAGGCCCTGTAAAACAACCGCAAAAACAAACCGAACCATGAAAAACGGATTGCCCAAATCCTTTCTGTTCACGTCGTTCGTCCTCCTGTCCGTCACGCAGTGCAGCGCAGCCGACGAGTCCCGGCCCCGGGAGGGCGGCCGGCCGGCACCGATGACGATCGCCGTGGATGCGGAATCGCCGGGCGACGCGATTCCCGACGACTTCATCGGACTGAGTTTCGAGACCGGCAGCGTAAGAAAGGACAACGCCGGAATGAAAGGCTATTTCTTCAGCGGCGACAATACGCAGTCGCTGCGCATATTCGAACTGCTGGGAATCAGGCACCTGCGGATCGGAGGAGGATCCGTCGACTCCAACCGGGTCGCCCCGACGGACGAAGAGATCGACCGGCTGTTCTCGTTCGCCGCCGAAAGCGGCGTCAAGGTCGTCTACTCGCTCCGGCTGCTGAACGGCGATCTCGCCAACGAGGTCCGGGTCGCCCGATACGTCTGGGACCGGTACAAGGAGCACCTCGACTGCTTCGCGATCGGCAACGAACCCGACTGGGACTCCTACCACACCCCCGATCCGGAGATCCGCGACTACCCCTCCTACCTCGCCAAATGGCGGAGATTCGCAGAGGCCGTCACGACCGCCATCCCCGAGGCGCGGTTCATGGGCCCGAACACGGGCTCCAACTACCCGGTCTCGGGAGCGAAAAACACGAATTACGGCGGAAACTCCTGGACAGTGAACTTCGCCCGCGACCTGAAAGGCACCGGCCTCCTCGCGCAACTGGCGCAGCACAACTACGTGGGACAGCACGCCGACGAAAAGTCGTCGCCCTGGACGATGATCGACAAGATGCTCTCCGCCTCGTGGAACGAACGGCAGTACCCGGCGCTGTACGACGCCGTCCTGGCCCCCGTCGTACGGGAAGGCTACACCTACCGGCTGGCGGAGTCGAACAGTTTCAGCGGCCAGTGCGACGGCGGCAGCAACAGCTTCGCCACGGCGCTCTTCGCACTGGACTACATGCACTGGTGGGCCCGCCACGCATGCAGCGGCGTGAATTTCCACAACAAACAATGGGTGCTGAACGCCCCGATCGGGATGGACGCATCGGGCGGACTGTTCGTCAACCCCGTGGGATACGGCATCATGGCCTTCAAGTTCGGCGGCCGGGGGAACATCCTGCCCGTCGCGGCGGACAATCCCCGCCGGGCCAACGTAACGGCCTATGCCGTCCGCGAAGGCAAGGACATCCGGATCACGCTCATCAACAAGGAGCACGGCCGCGATGCCAGGGAGGCTGCGGTCACGATCCGGCTGAACGCCGGGATCGAACGGATCGAAACCCTGTCGCTCCGTTCGCCCGGCAACGACCCGGCATCGGGAACCGCCCTGCTGGGCGGAGCCCGGATCGACAGCACGGCCGGCTGGCAGGGCGAGTGGGAGGCGCATGCGGGGACGGAGCCCGTCTTCGAGATAAAACCTGCATCCGCCCTGATCGTAAACATACGGACCGAATAGACGGTTCCGACCTATCCGAGGCCGACGCCCCGGATCTCCCCGGCCCGCAGAAGGGCCGCACGGCACCCGGGGGAAGCCCGGTCCGATTTATGTCCGCAGGAATGGATCATATTCGGACAAAAATCGCTAACTTTGTCGTCAACAATTCATTTACGCACGATTCGAGATGGATGACCGGATTGATTTTACGAGCAAAACGCCTTATCACCTCCAGGCGGAACGGATTTTGCGCCATTTGATCAACACGAAGAAATACCGTTCGGGAGCCACGCTTCCCAACGAGGTGGCGCTTGCCCGGGAACTCGGCATTTCCCGCAATACCCTGCGCCAGGCCATCAACCGGCTGGTCGCCGAGAAGCTGCTGATCCGGAAGAAAGGCGTGGGCACGACGGTCAACACGTTGGGCAAGGCCAGCAGCAACGCCCGCAACTGGATGAGCTTCTCCCAGGAGATGAAGGCGCTCGGCATCACGATCAAAAACTACGAGCTGCACATCCGCTGGGAGGCCGGGGCCGAGGAGATCTGCCGTTTCTTCAACATCAAGCCGAACACGTCCCTGCTCCGCATGTCGCGCGTGAGGGGCAGCGAGCAGGCTCCGATCGTCTATTTCTTCTCCTATTTCAATCCGGCGATCGGCATGACCGGAGAGGAGGATTTCACGCAGCCGCTCTACACCCTGCTCGAACAGCGCTACGACGTCACCGTCCACAAATCGGTGGAGGAGGTCAGCGCGATGCTGGCGGACGAGGAGCTGGCGCAAAAGCTGTACATCCGGGTCGGCGACCCGATTCTCAAACGCAAACGCCTCGTAATCGACAAAAAAGGATTTCCGGTAGAATACAACATCGGCTATTACCGAGCGGATTCGTTCACCTACCGAATCGAAGCGGAGCGATAACCCCGTCCCCCCCCCGGAGGCGGCCGGCCGCGCGTTTGCGCCCCGTCCGCAGCCCGAACATCCGGCGGCCCCGGCGGCAGCCGGGGAGGAGGCATCGCACCGCATCGCAGGTCGGACGAGTCCGACGACGCACCCGCGAATCAAAAAAACAATCCATTCCCATGAAAAATTCAAGCATTCGAATACTGCCCGTACTCTTCGGCTTCTTCGTAATGGGCTTCTGCGACGTAGTCGGCATATCGACCAGCTACGTCAAGGCCGATTTCGAGCTGAGCGAAACGCTCGCCGGGTTCATCCCGTCGATGGTGTTCATCTGGTTCCTCCTGTTCTCGATCCCGGCGGCCGTCCTCATGAACCGCATCGGGCGCAAGAAAATGGTGCAGCTGAGCAATCTCGTCACCGTCATCGGCATGATGCTCCCCTTCGTCAGATACAACCTGGGGACCTGCATGACGGCCTTTGCGCTGTTAGGCATCGGCAACACGCTGCTGCAGGTCTCGCTGAACCCCCTGCTCAGCAATGTCGTGCGGCCCGAAACCCTGACCAGTTCGCTCACGGCAGGACAGGTCGTGAAGGCCGTATCCTCGTTCTGCGGCCCCTTCATCGCGGCCTTCGCCGCCCGGACATTGGGCGACTGGCAATACCTGTTCCCGATTTTCGCGGTCATCACGCTGCTGTCCGCACTCTGGCTGCAAGCCACCCCGATCCGGGAGATAACCCCCGATCCCCGGGAAACGGCCGCCGCATCGCCGTTCGGGCTGCTCCGCGACAAAACCGTCCTCGCGCTCTTCCTGGGCATCGTCTTCATCGTCGGGCTGGACGTGGGGATGAACACCGTCGCACCGAAACTGCTCATCGAGCGCAGCGGATTCAGCGTAGATCAGGCCGGAATCGGGTCGAGCTTCTATTTCGTCTGCCGCACGCTGGGGGCGCTCGCCGGGTCGATCCTGCTGGTACGGATGGGCGACATCCGCTATTTCCGGCTGCACATCTTCGCTGCGCTGGCCTGCATGGCCGTCCTGTTTTTCGTCCGGAACCTGTGGGGGATCCTGGCCTTCGTCGGTCTGATCGGATTCGCCTGCTCAAGCATCTTCTCGGTCCTCTACTCCACGGCGCTGAAACGCCATCCGGACAAGGCCAACGAAATATCGGGACTCATGATCACCGGCGTTTTCGGCGGAGCTGTGATCCCGCCGCTCATGGGCTTTCTGGCTGATTCGCTGCACAGCCAGTCCGGATCGCTGCTGGCAATCGCCGGATGTATGGTCTACCTGGCCGTCTGCTCGCTCCGGCTCAAGCAGCGGGCCGATTAGGAACGGACGGGCCTGCCGGAGCGGCATGTTCCGGCAGACCGGTCGGCCGCGTCCCTCTTCTCGAAAGGTTCCCGAAGGACATCGTTCCAGGCATCGAGCCGTCCGGACTTCGACCGCGAAGTTCCGAATATCGGTATTTGTGCATACAAATACAAAAACGCCTCACGACATAGTTTAAAATTATTCCGACACATTCTCGCACGATACCGGCCGATTATCCGTGTCTTTTTTCATATATTTGTATGCACAATCACTCCCGACCATGAAACCGCATCTCGAAATCGTTCCGCAGCACGACACGAAGCTGCTGATCAAGAAGGAATACCTGAAGTTCATGGAGATAAACTGGCACATCCATCCCGAATACGAATTGGTCCTCATCTCGTCGACCAGCGGAATGGAGTATATCGGCAGCCGCAGCAAACCGATCGACGCGACGGAACTGCTGCTGCTGGGGCCCAATATCCCCCATATGTGGCGCACGGACTCCGACGGCGCGGCAGCCGACGACGACTATCAGATCGTGGTGCAGTTTCCGCAGGACATATTCGACGGGATATTATTCACCGCCAAATCGTTCGACCACATCGGCGCGATGCTCAAACGCGCGGAGCTGGGCATCAGCTTCCGGCCGGCGGACATCGCGCGAATAGGCGGAGACCTCGAGGCCATGCTGTCGATGGACGACCTCGACAGAAGCATCGCCTTCCTGAACCTGCTTCACTCACTGGCCAAATCGACCGACATTGAGGTGCTGTCGGACTGCGGATCCGACGAGATCCTCAACGACAACGGCATAAAACGGATATACGACATCCACCAATACATCAACGATAATTTCAGGCAGGAGATCCGGCTCGAAGAGATCGCCGGGATAGCGTGCATGACTCCGCAGGCGCTGTGCAAATATTTCAAACAGAAGACCCGGAAAACGCTGCTGGAATGCATAAACGAGACCCGGATCGGATATGCCTGCCAGCTGCTGGCCGGCAGCGATTACAACATCATGCAGGTGTGCTATGAGAGCGGCTACAACAACCTGTCGAACTTCAACCGTTATTTCAAGAAGATCGTCGGGATGACACCGGCGGAGTACAAGAAAAAGAAACGGCACGGCGACACGTTCTTTTCGGTCCGGAACGGCCGGGCCTGAAAGCCGTCCCGCGCCGGCCCCTCTTCTGAACTGTCTCCGGGTCTATTCGCCCCGGCTTCCGGATCCGCAGGCTGCATTGCCCCGCGGCAGAGGAACGCGCCCGCAGGGCGGACTGCGAAACCGCTCCTCCCGGCGGCGTCCCTCCGCACCTCACCGGCAGGGCTGCCGGTCGGTCCCGATTCCGTCGGAACCGCCCGAGCGTTCCGACGGAATCCGCCGCGGGTGCGCCCGACGCGAGGTTGCAACGCCCGAACGCCTCGGATCGGCCGTCGACGGCATCCCGAAAAAAACGTCGGCTCCCCGCCGATTTCGAACTTGCAGGGAGCCGACGCATATTCGCGGCATCTTGGCGGAAAAAAAGGATTTCGAGCCTACGCTTTCAGGAAATATCATAAAGCCTTAGATAGCTGATAATCATACACCATAAAAGTATGGAGTAAATCCAAATCTTTCTATATATCTATAGATATTACAAGATTGCAGCCCGTGGATTTCGAAAACCTCTTTGAAGCAAATCTCAGACTGTTTGGATACGCCGCGAGAAAACGCAAGATGCTTCCACCGGACTGTGACGCGAGTATTCGGCAATGAGCAGCCGGCTCGATTTCCTGCCGCCCGATTCTGAGGATTACAAGTCGCTTGCTCCTGTGTACGATGCCCCAAAAGCGGAATACGACACAACCCATCATTTATTAAGGAATGCCAGCAGGAACGGGATCGCACCTTCTGCGGACATTGTTTCGAACCGATGTTCCTCAGTATGTTGGTCGAAAGGCCGAAATGCGCGTCTGCTACACGGTGATGCCCGTGTCGCTGACCGTCAAGCCGCATGAACGTGGCAGACAATGGGCGGAAGAGTTCCTGAAACGCTGCGGCATATCCAAGCCATATTATGATAAGTACCGCAACGACATGTGCACGCAAAGTGCCACAAGGGAGAACCGGGAATACCGCAACTCCATTGACTGAACCCTCGAAAAAACCCGGCAACCGCACCGCACTCCGTAACGGCCCGCCTATCCCCATTTGACATAACACACGAAGATCAAGCAATGCGTCATATCGCTGAATACCAGCGGTATGACGCATTGCCGTTTTATGCACATTCCCCATTGGGACCACATTGCGCCACTTCAAGACCAAAGTAACTTTGCATGCGAAACATAGGGCTTAAAACAGCAGAAACGCAAGGTGTCATGCCGAGTGGCGACAGGAATAAAAACAAATTGAAAGCGAGATGGAAACAGAAAGGAATCGACTCACTACCACCGAGGCTGCAAATCGATTGCCCTAACATTCTCCACGGTCGCCTTTATCCTTTTTATAGCGGAAACATCAAACCAATCACATATGGCTACAGTAAAAATCAAATTCAGGGCATCTTCCCGGCCGGACAAGAACGGGACACTCTTCTATCAGGTCATACATAACCGTGTGATCCGACAAATTCATACAGGGTACAAGTTGTCTCCAAACGAATGGAATGCCGCAGATTCAAGAATTGTCACACCGCCAGACTGCAATGCGGATCGAAACGGTTATCTGTCATCGTTGCGCGAAATATTGGCGGCCAATGTCTCACGACTGTCGGGAATTATAGCCCGGCTTGAGAAAGCGGGCGGTCAGTATCATACGGACAAGGTCGTTGAACTGTACAACGCGACGGGTGGCGACGGATGCTTCATATCTTTCGCCTCTGACCTTATCAACTGCATGACGCAGATCGGCAAAAGTCAGACCGCCGCCAAATATACCACTGCTATCAATAGCTTTAAACGGTTCAGAGGTGAGTGCGATATACCGATCGACAACATGGATTCCAATCTCATGCTGAAATATGAACACTGGCTGAAAGAGACCGGAGCCTGCAAGAATACCACCTCATTCTATATGCGCAACCTCCGCGCCATCTACAACCGAGCCATCGAGAAGGAAATTGCCGTGCAGCGATTTCCGTTCTGGCACGTGTACACAGGAATAGACAAGACCGTGAAACGTGCGCTCCCGGCAAAGGCCATCAAGGAAATAAAGAATCTCGACCTGAGCCTGTTTCCGCAACTCGATTATGCCCGCGACCTGTTCATGTTCTCGTTCTATACCCGCGGAATGTCATTCATCGACATGGCTTTCCTGAAGAAGAAAGACCTGCAGGGCGGCATACTGAGCTACCGCCGCAAGAAAACCAGCCAGCAACTGTTCATCAAATGGGAGAAACCCATGCAGGAAATCATAGACAAATACGATACCGGGGAGAGTCTGTATCTACTGCCCATTATTAAGGAGAACAGCACGGACAGTCGCACACAGTACAGAAGCAGCGCACATCTCGTAAACGACAAACTGAAAAAGATAGGTGAGCGGCTCGGTCTGGAAATTCCGCTGACGAGTTATGTCGCCCGCCATTCATGGGCAAGCATAGCCAAAAGCAAGAACATACCGGTATCGACCATCTGTGAGGCAATGGGCCACGATTCCGAAAGAACCACGCGAATCTATCTTGCCACTCTCGACACATCATCTGTCGATAACGCCAATTCCATTGTGCTGAGTGTCCTTTGACAGGGCGGAAACTTCAACCGACTGCTGTTCTACGAACCGAATATGCCGCAACGCATTGTTTGTCTGAAAACAGCTTATCCTACCACAGAGAAAAAATACAAGGCGCAACCATGCGCCTTTATCCGTATGAAAATATTATGATAATCCGTATTTCTCTCTTTAAGAGA
>CAOJSG010000009.1 GCA_948442615.1 uncultured Alistipes sp. | reverse complement strand
CGTGATGTGGCTGATGCCGTGCACGTCGCAGTTGCGGATCACCTCCAGCACCTGTTTCACGTAGATCTTCGTCGGCGTGAGCAGCACCTCGCCCAGCAGTTTGTTCGACAGCTCGGGATAGACCCGCATCAGATCCAGTCCGTTGTCGGCCACGATTTTGCGCACGAGGCTGAAGCCGTTGGAGTGCACGCCGCTCGAAGCGATGCCCACCAGCACGTCGCCGACGCGGACCTTCGATCCGTCGATGAGCTTCGATTTCTCGACCACGCCCACCGTGAAACCCGCGATGTCGTATTCGCCGGCCTCGTACATGCCCGGCATCTCGGCCGTCTCGCCGCCCACCAGCGCGCAGCCGGCCTGGCGGCACCCCTCGGCGACGCCCGCGACGATCGCCTCGATCTTGCGCGGCTCGTTGTGGCCCACGGCCACGTAGTCGAGGAACAGGAGCGGCTCAGCGCCCTGCGCCAGCACGTCGTTGACGCACATCGCCACGGCATCGATACCGATCGTATCGTGCTTGTCCATGGCGAACGCCAGTTTGAGTTTGGTGCCCACGCCGTCGGTCCCGCTGACCAGCACCGGCTCCTTCACGTCGAGGGCCGACAGGTCGAACATGCCGCCGAAAGCGCCGATGTTGCCCATCACGCCGAGACGCGAGGTCGATGCCACGTGTTTTTTGATGCGCCGCACCACTTCGTATCCGGCTTCGAGATTCACGCCGGCCTTTTCATAGGATTGTGCCATTCTGTTTTTTCGCTTTCCTTGTTACTGAATCGGTTATTTCCCCTCCTTGTTGGCCTGTTCGACCGACGAGTAGAGCGCCGTGGGATAGTGGGCCGTGAAGCAGGCCATGCACAGCTCCGAACGGCCGCCCGACTTGAGCAGCGACTCCGGCGAGAGGAACGCCAGCGTATCGGCCCCGATCTCGGCGCAGACCTCCGGCACGCTCTTGCGGGCCGAGATCAGCTCGTCGTAGGTCGAGGTGTCCACCCCGTAGAAGCAGGGGCTGATCATCGGAGGGCTGGCGATGCGCACGTGCACCTGCGTGGCCCCGGCCTCCTTGAGCATCGTGACGATGCGCCGCGAGGTGGTGCCGCGCACGATCGAGTCGTCGACCAGCACCACGCGTTTGCCCTTGACGATGGTCCGCACGGCCGACAGTTTCATCCGCACGCCCTTTTCGCGCAGCGCCTGCGTGGGCTGGATGAACGTACGGCCGATGTACTTGTTCTTGATGAGTCCCATCTCGTAGGGCAGTCCGCTCGCCTCGGCATAGCCCATCGCGGCGCTCAGGCTCGAATCGGGCACCCCGACCACGATGTCCGCCTCGGCCGGCGCCTCCTGCCAGAGCAGGCGCCCCGACTCCTTGCGGTAGGCGTGGACGTTGCAGCCTTCGATGTCGCTGTCCGGACGGGCGAAGTAGATATACTCCATCGAGCACATCAGCCGCCGCTTGTACTGCGAATAGTCGGTGCTGCGCAGGCCGCGGCGGTCGATCGTGACGATCTCGCCCGGCTCGACGTCGCGCACGAACTCCGCGCCGATGGCATCGAACGCGCACGTCTCGCTCGAGACGACGTAACCGTCGCCCAGCCGGCCGATCGACAGCGGACGCAGCCCGTACTTGTCGCGGCAGGCGTAGATGCGGTTCGAGGTCATGATCAGGAAGGCGAAGGCCCCCTCGAGCATGTTCAGCGCATCGACGATCGCGAAGATGCGCGGCCGGTCGGGGAATTTGTTCTCCTTCTTGATCAGGTGCGCCAGAATCTCGCTGTCCGACGTCGACTGGAACAGGCTGCCCCGGTTCTCCAGATGCCGGCGCAGCGGGGCCGAGTTGACGATATTGCCGTTGTGCGCCAACGCGAAATCGCCCGTATTGTGACGGAACAGGAAGGGCTGGATGTTCTCGATGCCGCTGCCGCCGGCCGTCGTGTAGCGCACGTGGCCGATGGCCATGCTGCCGCGCAGTCCGGCGAGCTTCTCCTCGTTGAACACTTCGGTCACCAGGCCGTCACCCTTGATGCGGTGCAGCGCACCGTCGGCGTCGGCGCTCACAATGCCGCACCCCTCCTGCCCGCGGTGCTGCAGGGCATGCAGGCCGTAATAGGTCAGCGAGGCGGCATCCGGCACCCCGAAGATGCCGAACACGCCGCACTCCTCGTGCAATTCCCGGTCGCTGATACGAGGCACCATCTTATTCGGCGATTTTCTGCAACCGGGCCAGAATCTCCTCGTAGGCTTCGCGCACCTTGCCCAGATCGCGGCGGAAACGGTCCTTGTCGAGTTTCTCGTTGGTGGTCATGTCCCACAGGCGGCAGGTGTCGGGCGACACCTCGTCGGCCAGGACGATCTCGCCGTCCGACGTACGGCCGAACTCGATCTTGAAGTCCACCAGGTTGATGTTCATCTTGGCGAACATCGCCATGAGCACCTCGTTGATGCGGGCCGTCATGGCGTAGATCTGCTTCAGCTCGTCGTAGGTCACGACGCCCAGCGCCACGGCGTGGTGGTCGTTGATGAGCGGATCGCCCAGTTCGTCCTTCTTGTAGCAGATGTCGAAGATCACGTTCGAGGGTTTGGTCCCCTCCTCGATGCCCAGCCGCTGAGCCATCGATCCGGCGATCGTATTGCGCACGATCACCTCCAGCGGAATGATCGTCACGCGGCGGCACACCTGGTCGCGGTCGTTGACGGTCTCCAGGTAGTGGGTCTTGACGCCCGCCTTGTGCAGCTGATGGAAGATCAGCGTCGAGATCGCGTTGTTCAGCACGCCCTTGTTCTCGATCGTAGCCTTCTTCACGTTGTTGAACGCCGTGGCCGCATCCTTGTAATGGATGATGATCTTTTCGGGATCGTCCGTCAGAAATACCTGTTTTGCCTTGCCCTCGTAGAGCATTTCGAGTTGTTTCATGGTGTACGTATTTTGATTGTTCGCGTTTTTATTTTTTCCGGAAGTAGTTCACCGCATTTTCGAACAACGGCTGCCGCCGGTTGCCCGCGATGTTCTTGAAGAGGTGCTCCTCGTAGCGCTCCGTGTGCCCCATCTTGCCCAGAATCCGGCCGTCGCGCGACACGAGCCCCTCGATGGCGTAGGACGAGCCGTTGGGGTTGTACGGCGCTTCGGCCGTGGCGTGTCCGTCGGGTCCGACGTACTGGAAGGCCACCTGCCCTTCGGCGAACAGTTCGCGGGCCAGCTCTTCGCTCACGACGAACTTGCCCTCGCCGTGCGACACGGCGATCGCATGCAGTTCGCCCACCTCGAAGCTGCTGAGCCACGGCGAGTTGGTCGACGCTACGCGCGTGGTCACGATCTGCGAGACGTGGCGGTTGATGTCGTTGCGGAACAGCGTGGGCGACGCCTCGGTCACCCGGCCCAGCCGTCCGTAGGGCAGCAGCCCCGACTTGACCAGCGCCTGGAAACCGTTGCAGATGCCCAGGATCAGGCCGCCGCGGTCGATCAGCGCATGCACCGCCTCGCGGATCAACGCGTTGTTCAGCACGTTGACGATGAATTTGGCGCTGCCGTCCGGTTCGTCGCCCGACGAGAAGCCGCCGCTCAGCACGAAGATGTGCGCGCGGTCGATATGCGCCTTCATCTCGCGGATCGAACGCAGGATGTCGTCCTCCCCGAGGTTGCACAGCACGCTCGTCTCGACTTCGGCGCCCGCACGGCGGAACGCCTTGGCCGTATCGTAATCGCAGTTCGTGCCCGGGAACACCGGGATGTAGACCGTGGGATGCTCCACCGCCTCGCCCGGATAGGCGAACGTGCGTGGCGCCGGCACGTGCTCGGCCACGGGCGCCAGCGCAGGCCCCTTGTCGGGATAGATGCGGGCGAAGCGCTCGGTATTGGCCCGGTACAGCTCGTCGAGCGGCATCCGCACGCCGTTGATCGTCAGCGCCTCGTCGGCGACGGTGCGGCCCAGCGGCTCGGCCGCCGCGAAATCCGGTTCGCCGTCGCACTCCACCACGAACGATCCGTAGGCGTAGTCGAACAGCTGCCGCTCGTCGACCGCTACTTCGGCGCCGATCCGGTTGCCGAAGGCCATCTTCGCGAGCGCCTCGGCCACGCCGCCGAACCCGACGGCCCAGGCCGAAAGGATGCGGCCTCGTTCGATGGCGTCGCTCACGAAATCGAAATTCCGCTTCAGCTGCTCGGTGTCGGGCATCCGGTTCGTCCGGGGCGTATGGCGGATCAGCCAGATCCGGCTGCCGGCACGCTTGAATTCGGGCGAGATCACCGTGCGCGCGTCGACCGTCGTGATGCCGAAGGCCATCAGCATGGGCGGCACGTCGATCTGCTGGAACGTACCCGACATCGAGTCCTTGCCGCCGATCGACGGCAGACCCAGCTCGGTCTGCATGCGCAGCGCGCCGAGCAGCGCGCCGAGCGGCTTGCCCCACGACCGGGGGTCGGAGGTCATGCGTTCGAAATATTCCTGATAGGAGAAGCGCATCCGGCCGTACCGGGCGCCGGCCGCCACGACCTTCGCCGCGGCCTCCACCACGGCATAGGCCGCCCCGTGATAGGGGCTCCACGCCGCCAGGAAGGGGTTGTAGCCGAAAGCCATGACGCTGGCCGTGTCGGTGTAGCCGTCCACGGGCAGCTTCTGCACCGAGACCTGCGTCTCGGTGCCCTGCGTGCGGCCGCCGAAGGGCATGAGCACCGTCGAGCGGCCGATCGAGGCGTCGAACATCTCGATCAGACCGCGCTGCGACAGGACGTTGTCCTCGTTCAGCACCGCCGCCATCTTCTCGGCCAGCGTGCCGCCCGCCACCTCGCGGGCGAACGGATCGCGCGCCTCGACCGCACCGATCGTCGCCTCGGCGTAGTGCCGGGCCCCGGCGCTGTCGATGAATTCGCGGGCCAGGTCGACCACCCGCTCGCCCTTGTTGAACATCCGCATGCGTGCGGTGTCCGTCACGTCGGCCACATGCGTGGCCTCGACGTTCTCCTCGCGGCAGTATTCCATGAAGCGGTCGCGGTCGGCGGCCTCCACCACCACGGCCATGCGCTCCTGCGACTCGCTGATCGCCAGCTCCGTGGCATTCAGGCCGCTGTATTTCACCGGCACGCGGTCGAGATAGATGTCCAGGCCGTCGGCCAGCTCGCCGATCGCCACGCTCACGCCTCCCGCGCCGAAATCGTTCGACTTCTTGATGAGCCGCGTCACCTCCGGACGGCGGAACAGCCGTTCGAGCTTGCGCTCCTCGGGGGCGTTGCCCTTCTGCACCTCGCTGCCGCACGTCTCGAGCGACTTCTCGTCGTGCTCCTTCGACGAACCCGTGGCTCCGCCGATGCCGTCGCGGCCCGTACGGCCGCCCAGCAGGATGATGACATCGCCCGGAGCGGGCTTCTCGCGACGCACGTGGTCGGCCTTCACGGCCCCCACCACGGCGCCCACCTCGAGCCGTTTGGCCACATAGCCCTCGTGGTAGATTTCGCGCACGTGGGTGGTCGCCAGACCGATCTGGTTGCCGTAGCTCGAATAGCCCGCCGCAGCCCGCCGGGAGATGACGTTCTGGGGCAGCTTGCCCGCCAACGTCTCCGACACGGGCTGCCAGATGTTGCCCGCGCCCGTCACGCGCATGGCCTGATAGACGTAGCTGCGGCCCGACAGCGGGTCGCGGATGGCGCCGCCCAGGCAGGTCGAGGCGCCGCCGAAAGGTTCGATCTCGGTGGGATGGTTGTGGGTCTCGTTCTTGAACTGCAGCAGCCACGTCTCGGGCGCGCCGTCGACATCCACCTCCACATAGATCGAGCAGGCGTTGTTCTCGTCGCTCACCTCCAGGTCGTCGAGCAGTCCCCGGCTGCGCAGATAGCGTGCGCCGATCGTCGCCAGGTCCATCAGGCAAAGGCTCTTGTGCTCGCGGCCCAGTTCGCGCCGGATCTTCAGATAGAGCGCCAGCGTATCCTCGATTTCGTCCCGGACGAACGACTCCTCGACGCGGATGTCGCGCAGTTCGGTGGTGAAGGTCGTGTGACGGCAGTGGTCGCTCCAGTAGGTGTCGAGGATGCGCAGCTCCGTCTCCGACGGGTCGCGCCCCTCCTCGCGGAAATAGCGCACCACCTCGCGCAGGTCGTCGGCGTTCATCGCCAGCCCGAACCGCTTGCAGCAGGGCGCCAGCTCCTCGTCCGACAGGTCGCGCAGCCCCTCCAGCACCGGCACCGGCTGCACCTCGGGCTGCTCGTTGTCGCTCAGCACCGCCAGGTTCTTCTCGCGCGACTCGACGGCGTTGATGTAGTAGTGCCGGATGCGGGCCAGCTCCTCTTCGGTCACCGCATCGTCGAACACGAGCAGTTTCGAGGAGCGGATGCGCACCTTCGCCTTGGGGTCGATCAGCCGCACGCAGTCCACGGCCGAGGCCGCACGCTGGTCGAACTGCCCCGGGAGGCACTCCACGGCGATGTATTTGCGCCCGGTCAGGTCGCATGTATCCGTCACACAGTCGGTGACCACCTCGCCGAAGACGGCGTAGCGGCTCTTCTCGAGCAGCTCGGGCGTGAAGCCGAACAGGTCGTAGACATTCAGCAGCCGAAGCTCGCCCAGCGCGAGGCCCAGATCGGCGTTCAGTTCGCGGCGGAGGCTCTCCGCCTCGACCCGGAACCGGGGATATTTCTCGACAAAAATCCGGTAGTTTTCCATATCGTATCGGTTTCTATTTTACGAATCGGTCGGCCCATGCGGCCTCGTACTCCGGGGCGGTCATGCCCACGAAGGTGATATGCCCCATCTTGCGTTTGGGGCGGCTCTGGCTCTTGCCGTAGAGATGGACGAAGACCCCTTCGCGCGCCTCGGCCGCCACGGCTTCGGCCGCCGCGAGGTCCTGCCCCAGAATGTTCTTCATCACCGTGGGCGCCACGAGCCGCGGCTCCTCGAGCGGCATGCCCAGCAGGTAGTGCGCCAGTTCGCGGTACTGGTCGGTCGTGCAGCCCTCGATGGTGTAGTGGCCGCTGTTGTGCGGACGCGGCGCCATCTCGTTGAAATAGAACTCATCGCCGCGCACGAAATATTCGATCGCCAGGATGCCCCGGTAGCCGCACGCCTCCATGAAGCGCCGGCTCTCCGCAGCCATGCGGGCGCCGAGCGCGGCGTCCATCCCCTCGGCCGGCACCGCACACAGATCGAGAATGCCGTCGCGGTGGACGTTGCGGCCGATCGGAAAGTGGATGGTCCGGCGTCCGTCGGAGACCAACACCACGCTGGCCTCGTAGTCGAACCGCACGAACTCCTCCAGGATGCACGGCACCGCCAGCATCGGCAGCGCCTTTTCGATGTCCGCCTCCGTGCGCAGCACCGCCTGGCCGTGGCCGTCGTAGCCCAGCGTCCGGGTCTTCAGCACCGAAGGCAGGCCGATGCGCGCCACGGCGCTCCGCAGCGACGCCTCGTCGTCGACGGCGGCATAGGCCGGCGTCCGCAGCCCGTGGCTGCGGGCGTTGTCCTTCTCGCGCAGGCGGTCCTGCGAATCGTAAAGCGGGCGGAATCCCTGCGGAATGCAGTAGCGCTCCGCCAGCGGGATCAGCACGCTGCCGGGCACGTTCTCGAACTCGTAGGTCACCGCGTCGCTGCGGCGGCACAGCTCCTCGAGCGCCGCCGCGTCGTCGTAAGCCGCCACGATCCGTTCGTCCGCCGCCCGGCCTGCCGGGGCCTGCGGGTCGGGATCGAGCACGACCGTACGGGCGCCCGCTCCGTGGACCGCCTCCGTGAGCATGAGGCCCAGCTGACCCGCTCCGATGATACCGATGGTTTTCAATTTTCTCTCTCCGTTCAACGTATTCACACTCATCTGCCCGTGCGCCCGGTCCTTCCGGCCGCCGGCCCGCACGGAGCGGCCGCGCTACAGCTCCGCTGCGAGCACCTCCGCAGTCTGCCGCGCCCGGAACTCCTCGAGCTTCGCGGCCAGCGCCTCATCCTGCAGCGCGAGGATCGACACGGCGATCAGCGCCGCGTTCTTCGCTCCGTTGATGGCGGTCGTGGCCACCGGCACGCCCGCCGGCATCTGCACGATCGACAGCAGCGAATCCAGTCCGTTCAGCGCCCGCGACTTCACGGGGACGCCGACCACCGGCAGCGTCGTCATCGAGGCCACCATGCCCGGCAGATGCGCGGCGCCGCCCGCGCCGGCGATGATGACGCCGATGCCGCGGCTCCGGGCCGTCTTGGCGTATTCGACCAACAGGTCGGGCGTACGGTGCGCGCTGACCACGCGCTTCTCGAAATCGACGCCGAACCGCTCGAGCATCGCCACGGCTTCGGACATCACCTCGTAGTCGCTCACCGACCCCATTATCACTCCTACTCGCATTATCTGATCGTTTTTGTGTTCCGCACTTCGGTTCCCGCCCGCCGGGGAAGGATCCGCATGTCCCGAGCGTAAAAAACGTTCCGCCACGACGCTGCCGTCATGGCGGAACGATTATCCGATATGCACACGGGACCGCATCCGCTGCTGCCCGCACATCTGCGCGCACGCAACCTGTTGCTTGCCATACGTCGCCGAAAAACGGAGGGCTTTCGATCCCTGTCTCTTCTTGCGCTCGCGTTGGTCCGAAATGCAACTGAAATTCATACGCCGAATCCTTCCGATTAGGTAAGAACAACGTTACAAAAGTAGTGCATTCCGCACTAATTTCAAAACATCCGGACAAATTCTATCGACAAGTTTTCCACAGTCCCGTTTCGGGGCGGCCGCAACCGGCGATGCCGCAGTATTCGGAATTCGGAAGCGGCGCCTGCCCGGCCGCGGCGGACAAGCGCCGGCCGCAGCAGCCGGAACGGCCGAAGGGCCGTGTCTGACAGACACGGCCCTTCGGCGGATTCATTTCGCGGCCGATCGCCGCGCTGCGGGCGGGAAGGTCCCGGCCGTTATCTCCCGGAGAACGAATAGGGCGCGTCGGCCGCGTCCGTACCGCGCGACGTGTCGGGATCGGCCGCCATGTCGAAGCGGACCGTCGCGCCGTCGAGCAGCTGCGAATAACGCAGGAAATTACGCGTGCAGGGCTTTCGATCGACGGTCATGCGGCGGACATATCGGTTCGCGGGCGAGTTGTCCGGAGCCTCGATCTCGATCCGGTTGTCGTTCTCGAGCCGGATGACGGCCTTGCGGAAGAGCGGCGATCCGACGGCGTATTCGTCCGACGCGGGGCATACGGGATAGAACCCGAGAGCCGAGAAGACGTACCAGGCCGAAGTCTGTCCGTTGTCCTCGTCGCCGCAGTAGCCGTCGGGCTTCGGGCTGTAGAGACGGTCCATCGTCTCGCGCACCCACCACTGGGTCTTCCAAGGCTGCCCGGCGTAGTCGTAGAGATAGATCATGTGCTGCGCGGGCTGGTTGCCGTGGGCGTAGTTACCCATGTTGGCCACCTGCATCTCGGTGATTTCGTGGATGCGCGCGCCGTAGTACGAGTCGTCGTAGATCGGCGGCACGACGAACACCGAATCGAGCATCCGCGCGAACTCCTCCCGGCCGCCCATCGCTCCGGCCAGCCCCTCGACGTCGTGGAACACCGACCACGTGTAGTGCCAGGCGTTGCCCTCGGTGAAGGCGTCGCCCCACTTGTAAGAGCTGAAGGGCGACTGGAACTCACCGTCGGCATTGCGACCGCGCATGAGCTTCGTCTCGGGGTCGAAAACGTTGCGCCAGTTCCCGGAGGCCTTTTCGAGCAGCGCGGCATCGTCCTCGCGGCCGAGCTTGCGGGCCACCTGCGCGATGCACCAGTCGTCGTAGGCGTATTCGAGCGTGCGGGCGACGTTCTCGTTGATCTTCACGTCGTAGGGCACGTACCCCAGCGTGTTGTAGTATTCGTGTCCGAGGCGGCCGGTCGACGATACGGCCGGATGAACCGCCGTGCGGCCGTGCATGATCGCCTCGTAGAGCGTCTCCACATCCTCCGCGGGCGTCACGCCCTTCATGATCGCATCGGCGACCACCGATGCCGAGTTGTTGCCGACCATGCAGCCGCGGTGCCCGGGCGAGGCCCATTCGGGCAGGAAGCCGCTCTCGCGGTAGGCGTTGGCCAGGCCCGCCTGCATCTTGGCGTTTTCCGACGGGTAGACCAGGTTGAGCAGCGGGAAAAGACAGCGGAACGTGTCCCAGAACCCGGTGTCGGTGTACATGTAACCGGGCAGCACCTCGCCGTTGTAGGGGCTGTAGTGCACGGGGTTGCCGTCGGCGCCGATCTCGTAGAACTTGCGCGGGAACAGGGTCGAACGGTAGAGGCACGAGTAGAAGGTGCGGTACTGATCCTCCGTGCCGCCTTCGATCTCGATGCGCCCCAGCACCTCGTCCCAGCGCGCCTGCGCACGGCTCTTCACCGTCTCGAAATCGGCGTCGCCGACCTCGGTTTCGAGGTTGCGCACGGCCTGCTCCGCGGAGATGAACGACGAGGCCGCGCGCGCCGTCACCCGTTCGCCGCGGCGCGTGGCGAAATAGACCGCCGCAAGGGCGTGTTCGCCCTCGGCGGCCGTGCCTTTGGTCTCGACCGCACCGTCGAACGTGCGGAACGAATCGAACGGCTTGTCGAAGCGGATGACAAACCAGTTGCGGAAGTTCTCGGGCACGCCGCCGCTGTTGCGCGTGGTGTAGCCCACGACGGTCCGGTCGTCGGCGATCTCCACGCGCGATCCGCGGTCGAAGGCGTCGATCACCACGCCCGACTCCTCCGACTCGGGGAAGGTGAAGCGCAGCACGGCGGCACGGTCCGTCGGCGTCATCTCGGCCACGACGTCGTGGTCGGCCAGGTAAACCTTATAATAATAGGGGCGCGCCTCCTCGGACTGGTGCGAGAACCAGCTGCGGCGCGAGGTCTCGTCGATCTTGTCCCGGCCGCGCACGGGCATCAGCGAGAACTGCCCGTAGTCGTTGATCCACGGCGAGGGCTGGTGGGTCTGCTTGAAGCCGCAGATCGTGTGCGACCCGTAGGTGTAGGCCCAACCGTCGCCCATCTTGCCCGTCTGGGGCGTCCAGAAGTTCATGCCCCACGGCAGAGCTGCGGCCGGGTAGGTGTTGCCCGTCGAAAGCGTGTAGTCGGACTGCGTGCCCACGAGCGTGGAGACGCACTCCGAAGGACGGGTCTGCGGCTCGGCAGGGCTTTCGCAGCAGCCCGCCGCCAACGCCGCAACGGCGAATAACGTAAGTGTTTTCATAGCGTTCGGTTTTTGTTTCAGGTCGTTTTACGGGTCAGCGCATCTCGTCGTAGACGCCGAATTCGGCGATCTGCGGTGCGTCCCCGGAGGCGTCGATCTCGATGCGCACCCGCTCGCCCCACACGCGGTCGAAGCGGTGGATCTTGGCGCGGCCGGCGCGCGGCGTCACGGGAATGTCGTACCAGACTCCGGCCCGCAAATACTTCAGCCGATAGTCGGCGAAGCTCCCCTCGGGATCGTAGATCGTCACCGTATTGAACGGCTTGCAGCGGTCGAGCGTCACCTCGTACCACGGCTTTCCGACGGACGGATGCGACCGCCAGACGGTTTCGAAGTCGTCGTCGTTGCCGAAATCGGTGATCCACATGTCGTCGCTCCAGCTCCCTTCGACGGGCCGGTGCTTGGCGATGTTCTCGGCGACGATCGGTGCGTCGTACTCCGGCAGGCGGGGAGCCGGAGCGCTGTCGTCCCACAGGCGGCCGATCCGCCGGAGCGCCTCGACGGCATTGTCGTCGATCAGGCCGTCGCGGTTGGGCGCGACATTGAGGATATAGGTGCAGTAGGCCCGGTTGTAAGGCTCGACGAAGTCGCGGACGATCCGCTCGGGATCCTTCACCGGATCGGTCGGATAGGTCGTCTTCCAGAACCACATCTTGTTGATCGGCAGGCACGAAAGCGCCGGCAGGCGGTTCTCCTCGGCCGAAATGTGCTGGCCCGCATTCTGCTCGTAGGACTTGATGTCGGTATAGCAGAGCATCTCGGCGGGATATTTCGCCGCATTGAGGTCCATCACCAGGCAGTCGGGCTGGAGCTCCTTGACGAGCCCGTAGATTTCGGCGAAGGGGATCGTCTCGTAGGAGATGCGCGACCACGGCGCATCCCACCCGTCGATGACGAGCGCCTCGATCGGACCGTAGTTCGTGAGCAGCTCGGTCAGCTGGCGGCGGATCAGATCGACATGCCCGCGGGTGATGTGCCCCGGACGCAGCCGGTGGTGCGTGTCGAGGATCGAATAATAGAACATCACCTTGAGCCCCGCCGCACGGAAGGCGTCGACGTATTCGCGCACCACGTCGCGCCCGAAGGGGGTGTGCGTCGCACCGTAATCGGTGGTCTGCGTATCCCAGATGCAGAAGCCGCTGTGGTGCTTGGTCGTCAGACAGCCGAAACGCATCTTGGCCGCGCGGGCCGCATCGGCCCACTGGCGGCAGTCGAGCTTCTCCGGACGGAAGATCGCGGGATCGGCGTCGGGATCGGGCCAGTCGGCGTCCGCGAAGGTCGGGATATTGAAATGGATGAACATGCCGAACTTCAGATCGACGAAGTCCTGCTGCCGCTCGCGCAGCGTTTCGGCCGCGGCGGGAGCCGCCGCACCGGGCCACGCACCGAAGCACGCGGCCAGCAATATGCCTAACAACCGTCTCTTCATGGTCATCGGGTTCGTTTTACGCAGGTTTTACACAGGTGCGGCCGCCGCGCGTCCCGTTGCGGAAACGGTCGGACGGCCCGGCGGACGCCTGTCCGTACGGGCCGGCGCCGCGGCCGGCGGAATCCGGTCGACGGCGCACGGTCCGCGCGGTCGTGCGCGCGGTCAGATTTCGTACCACACGGCGGGTTCCGCACCCATCTCGAACTCCAGCGTTCCGCCGGCCGCGATCCGGGCGTGGTCGATCCAGGGTTTCTCGTAAGGCTCGCCGTCGAGCGTCACCCGCTGGATGTAGATGTTTTCGGGCGAGTTGTTGCGCGCCACGATCGTAAAGACGCCGTCGCGCACCTTCAGCTCGGCGCGGTCGAAGAGCGGCGAGCCGAAGAAATAGCGGCCCCCGGCCGGCTCGACCTGGTAGAAGCCCAGCGACGAAAGAACGTACCATGCGGACATCTGCCCCACGTCCTCGTTGCCCGACAGGCCGTCGGGCTGGTCGTGATAGAGCGTCGTGAGGATCTCGCGCACCTTCTCGGCCGTCTTCCAGGGCTGGCCGACCATCGAGTAGAGGTAGACCGTATGGTGCGAGGGTTCGTTGCCGTGGGCGTACTGGCCGATCAGCCCCGAGATGTCGGGCGAAGCGTTGCCGCCCTCCAGCTCCGAGGAGACGATGAAGAGCGAGTCGAGCTTCTCGACGAACCGCTCGCGGCTGCCGAAGCACTCCTGCAGCCCCTCGACGTCGTGGGGCACGAGCCACGTGTACTGCCAGCCGTTGCCCTCGCAGTAGTCGTCCTCGCGGTGCGTGGAGGCGAAGGGGCTGAACGGCTCGCGGAACGCCCCCTTCGAATCGACGCCGCGCAGGAAGCCCGTCGCCGGATCGAAATGGCGCTTGTAGGATTTGCTGCGGTCGAGGAAATAGGCGTAGTCCACCTCCTTGCCCAGCTCCTTGGCGACCTGGGCCACGGCCCAGTCGGCCAGCGCGTACTCCAGGTCGTAGGCCACCGACTCGTTGAACAGGTCGCTCGGAATGTAACCGTACTCCATGCGCAGGTCCATGCCCCGCTCGGGCAGCATGGCCGAGATCTTCAGCGCCTCGTAGGCCTTCTCGCGGTCGAAGCCCTCCACGCCCTTCAGCACGGCGTCGGCCACGGCGCAGATGCCCGGATTGCCCACCATGCAGTCGGTCTCGCAGCCCATCAGGTGCCATACCGGGAGCTTGCCCTGCTGTTCGTAGATGTGCAGCATCGTATTGACGATGTCGGGCATCTTCTCCGGGTGGAGGATCGTCATGAGCGGCTGGGCGGCACGGTAGGTGTCCCACAGCGAGAAGGTCGTGTAGTTGACGAAGGAGCCGTTCTGGTAGGTGCGGCCGTCGGCGCCGCGGTAGTCGCGGTTCACGTCGCAGAACTCCGAAGGGGCGACCATCGTGTGGTAGAGCGCCGTGTAGAAGATGCGCTTCGTACGTTCGTCGCGCGTGGAGATGCGCACCTTGTTCAGTTCGGCGTTCCAGCTCTCCTCGGCCCGGCGCACGGTCTGCGCGAAATCCCAGTCGGGCAGCTCGTACTGCATGTTCAGCCGCGCGTTCTCGATGCTCACGGGCGACAGGGCCACCTTCACGAAGATCGTCTCGTCCGGCTCCGTATCGAAGCATGCGCGGCCGTAGACCCGCTGCCCCTTGAGCAGCTCGCCGCTGCGCGGACCGCCGTCGGGACCGCCCTCGTAGAGACGGAACTCCTTGAACGGCTTGGAGAACTCGGCCGTGAAATAGACCCGCTGGTCGTTGGCCCAGCCCGACGAATAGCGGTAGCCGCTCACCGTGCGGTCGTCGACCACCGTGAGATAGCCCTCCACCGGAGCGTCCCAGCAGGTGCCGTTCTCGAGGTCGATCACCACGGCCGCCTCGTCCGAAGCGGGGAAGGTGTACTTGTGCAGGCCGACGCGCTTGGTCGCCGTAAGCTCCACGTCGATGCCGTAGCGGTCGAGGCGGGTCGCGTAATAGCCCGGACGCGCCTGCTCGCGGGCATGGCTGAAGTAGGACCACATGCCCGACTGCGGATCCTCCTCGGTGCCGCGGGCATAGGTCACCTCGCCCGTGACGGGCATGAGCGAGATGTCGCTCAGGTCGCCGATACCCGTACCGTTCAGATGGGTATGCGCGAAGCCGATGACCGTGGTGTCGGAGATGTGGTAGCCCGAAACCCAGTCCCAGGACTGGGGAATGCTCGTCGGGCCGAGCTGTACGGAGCCGTAAGGGACGTTGGCTCCCATGAAAACGTGACCGTGACCGCCCGTACCGATATGCATGTCAACGAAACGCGTCAGGTTTTCCGTGCCGGAAGTTCCCGCGCAGGCCGTTGCGAACAATGCCAGGGCGCCGATCGTCAGATGGTTGAAGTTCATTGGGTTTGTCGCTTGTTATTTATTAGGGTTTCGTTTCAGGCTGAACACCAGTTCGCCGCCGCCGAGCAGTTCGTCGTGTGCGATCCGGTAGTTTTTCAGAGGACGGCCGCCCAGCGTCATGCCGCCGATGTACCGGTCGTCCGCCGAGGTGCGGCGCGTCTCGATCACCAGTTCGGAAGCAGCGTGCCGCGCCGGATCGAGCGCGATGGTCACGCGGTCGAAGACGGGCGTCGTGAGCGTATAGTACGGCTCGCCCGGACAGTCGGGATAGAAGCCCATCATCGAGAAGACGGCCCAGGCCGACATCGTGCCGGTGTCATCGTTGCCCGGGATGCCGTCGGGCGCCGTGGTGAAGTACTTGTCCAGCAGGCGCTGCGTCTCGCGCTGCGTGCGCCACTCCTCGCCGCGGAAACGGCTGAAGAGGTAGGCGTAGGCGATGTCGGGCTCGTTGGCCGGGTCGTAGAGTCCCTCGTCGAAGACCCGCTGGAGCTTGTCGACGAACTTCCGTCTGCCGCCCATCGCGGCGGCCAGCCCCTCCACGTCGTGCGGGACGAAGAAGGTGTAGTTCCAGGCCGAACCCTCGTGGAAGCCCGGCACGGCCTCGAAGTTCTCGCCGGCCCGCGGGTCGAAGGGGGTGAGGAACGTACCGTCGGGATTGATCGGGCGCAGCGTGCCCGATTCGGGCGAATAGTAGTGTCTCCAGCCTCCGGCGCGGCGGCGCAGTTCGGCGGCGAAGTCGCGGTCGCCGCGCTCGTCGGCCAGCCAGGCCAGCGCGTTGTCGGCCACGTAGTACTCCAGGGCATGCGACACGGAGTTGTCGCCCGAGTTGTCCCCGGCGAAGAAGCCCAGCGGAATGTAGCCACGCTCGACATAGGGATCCAGGTCCGGACGCATCGGATTCTGCGCGCCGGGGGTCGCGGCCGACTTTTTCATCGCCGCATAGGCGGTCTCCATGTCGAAGTCGCGCAGCCCCTTGCGCCACGTGTCGACCAGCACCGGAACGGCCGGATCGCCCTCCATCGTGAAGGTCTCGCGGCCGTAGAGCTCCCATTTCGGGAGCCAGCCCCACTCCTCGGACATGCCCACCATCGAGCGGACCATGTCCAACTGCCGCTCGGGATAGACCAGCGTCAGCAACTGGTGGACGTTGCGGTAGGTGTCCCACAGCGAGAAGACCGTATAGCGGTCGCCGTCGGTGGCGACGCCCGTCTCGCCCGAACGCTCCATCAGGGGGTACTCGCCGTTCGTGTCGCTCAAGAGGTTGGGGTGCAGCAGCGCATGATACAGAGCCGTGTAGAACACGGTCTGCTGCTCCGGCGTGCCGCCCTCCGCACGGATGCGCCCCAGGTCGTCGTTCCACCGGCTGCGGGCCGCGGCATGCAGTTCGTCGAACGTCGCGCCGGGCGCCTGCTCGGCATCGAGGTTGCGCCGCGCATTCTCCGTCGAGACGTACGAAATGCCCATGCGCACCTCCACCTGCTCGCCCTCCCGCAGGTCGTCGAACGTGAACCAGTAGCCCACGTCGTCGCCCGCGAGTTCGCGGCCGTACTGCGTGTAGAGCTTATAGCGGCCGTTGTCGGGGGTCCACTCGGCCTCGACGCCCGTCATCGGGCGCTGCTTCTTCCAGTACCCCGCCTGCGACGGGGCCTTCGAGACGCGCAGCACGAAGTAGACCGGGAAGACCTTCTGCGGGTTGTAGCAGAACGTGCCGAGCAGCTTCGAACCCTCGATCTCCGTAGCGCTCACGCGGCGGACCGTGGCGCCGCTCTCGTTGGTGAGCCCTTCGCCCAGGTTGAGCAGGATATGCCCCTGCCCGGCCGGGAAGGTGTAGCGCTCCACCGAACTGCGCGGCGTAGCGGTCGCCTCGGCGCGGATGCCGTACTTGGCGAGCGTCGCGGCGTAGTAGCCCGGCGAGGCGGTCTCATCCGCATACGCCGAGCCGTACGCCTTGTAGTCCACCTCCAGCGGTCCTGCGGTGGCCATCGTCAGCAGCGCACCCATCTCCGGGCACCCCACGCCGCTGAGGGCGCCGTGGGCGAAGCCCGTGAAGAACTTGTTGTGGTATTCGTAGGGCGTCGACCACCAGCGGGCGTCCTTGTCGTAGACGTTCGTGTCGGATCCCATCACGTTGAACGGCACCACGGCCATCATGCCGTTGGGGCAGACGGCGCCGGGGTTGCACGTTCCGAAGTTGGTCGTCCCGATGAACGGGTCGACCCGGTCCACAGGCTCCTGGGCGCAGACGCGCCCCGCAACGAAGGCCGCGAGGGCCAGCAGCGGGAGCCAGAGCGTCCGTTTCATAGGTTACAGGATCGAATTTTTCTTGGTGAACTCGATGATCTCGTCGATATAGCCGAACGCCAGCCCCGTCACCGTATCGGCGCAGCCGTAGTAGACGGCCACGCGGCCCGTGGCGGGATCGTGGAGCGCGGCGCAGGGGAAGGTCACGTTGGGCACGTCACCCGTCAGCTCGTAGATCTCGCGCGGCGAGATCAGGTACGGGCCGCTGCGGGCCAGCACCTTCCAGGGCTGCTCCAGATCGAGCAGCGCCGAGCCGAACGCATAGACGTAGCCGTTGCACGAACGCAGCACACCGTGGTAGAAGAGCAGCCACCCCTCGCTCGTCTCGATCGGAATCGGACCGGCGCCGATCTTCATGCACTGCCAGGCGCTCTTCTCGAACGCCGCGGGAGCCATCACGTGGCGGTGCCGGCCCCAGAACTCCATGTCGGGCGACTCCGAGTAGAAGATGTCGCCGAAAGGCGTGTGGCCCGTGTCGCTCGGACGCGACAGCATGGCGAAATTGCCGTTGATCTTGCGCGGGAACATCACGCCGTTGCGGTTGTAGGGCAGGAAGGCGTTCTCCAGCTGGTGGAAGGTCTCGAAATCGGTCGTCCAGGCGATGCCGATCGTCGGGCCGTGGTAGCCGTTGCACCACGTCACGTAGTACTTGTCCCCGATCTTCGCCACGCGCGGATCGTAGCCGTAGACCCACTCGCCCACTTCGGGATCGGCGCCCTCCAGCTTGAAGTCCGCTTCATCGATGTCCCACTTCAGTCCGTCGACCGAGAAGCCTACGTGGATGCGCATGCGGCGGTTCGTGTCGTCGCAGCGGAACACCCCGGCGAAATTGTAATCGCCCTTCTTGAAGGGTACGACCGCCGAGTTGAAGATCGAGTTGGAGGTGGAGAGCAGGTCGCGCGGAATGATGGGATTGGCGCTGTAACGCCACATTACCTCTTTCGAACCGGCAGGACGATCCTCCCACGGCATGTTCGGGAGCGCTTCTCCCGCGATTTTCAGCTTGTCATTCATGATGCATTGGGTTTTTATAGTATCTTCTCGCATTCGTCTGGGGCCGGCGTCCGTCCGGCGGACCGCAGCGGCATTCGGGCATGCGTTCCGAGAACGCCTCCGTCGTACCGATCCCGGCATAATACGGGACAAAGATAACAAAATCCCCGATTCCGCCGCATCGATGCCCCTACATTAGTAATACATTTCTCGACCGGAAGATACTAATCAGCGGGCCGGCTCCGGCCCGACGCTCCGCGGCGGAAAAAAGTCGTGCGGCCACAGGGCTTCCGCCCTCCGGCCGCACGGTCATGGACAGTCGACCGACAAGCGTCAGTCTTTGTGGACGATCTCGGTCGAATCGTTCTTGGTCAGGTTCGGAATCTCCTGTCCGCTCTTCAGGTAAAGGGTCGTCAGGCTGCTGCCGCGCGTGCAGTTGAGCGTCTGCAGGGCCGGGCACTCCGAAACGTCGATCCACTCGATGCGGTCGTAGCTGCCGTACCACGACGTCACGTAGTATTGCAGCGTGGTGATGCGGCTGCTGATGAGCGTGAACGACGTTGCGCTGCTGTAATTGTTCGAAACCGGATTCCACGACTCGATCGGGTTATCGCCCAGATCGACCTTCTCCAGATTATAGTTTCCGTTCAGCGAGAGGTAGTTCACCTTGGTCAGGGCCGACAGATCGACTACCTTCAGGTCGTTGCTGTTCAGCGTGATCCGCTCGACGTTGGGGAAATTCTCGATACCCTCGAGCGACTCGATCCGGCCGTAGTAGTAGCTGCCGGTCGAGTAGATCTCCGTGCCGTTCAGACCCGCCTCGAGAACCACGCACATCGTGCCGCCGACGGACATCACCCACTTGTTCTCGACCAGATACTCGCGGAAGCGGTCGTCGGGAATGCTGAACACCTTCGCATCGGGATCCTTCTGCAGGATCGTGAACTTCTTCGTCAGGCCGTGGCCGGTCAGCGTCACCTCGACGCCACGCGTCGCCGTCGCCTCCTCCAGCTGGAACCGGAGCGTGCCCTCCACCAGGCCGCGCGTCGAGATCTGCTTCATCCATGCCGCATCAAACGACACCTCGTAGTCGATGTTCGAACGGACGGGGATCGAAACGGTGCGTCCGGCGAGGTCGTACTCGTAAATCTCCGAATCGATCTCGATGGCATCCACCTGGCGCTGCGTGACGCCGATCTCCACCGACTTGCCCTTGCCCGCAAGGGTGATCGTCGTCGAACGGTTGTCGTAGGCGGTATTCTCGGCTACCGAGAAGGTGAACACCGTCGAGCCGAACGCCAGCGAACGGTCCGCGAAGGTGATCCACTGATCGCCGCCGTCCGAGAAGGAGATGTCCAGATCCTCGATGTTCGTATGCAGCTTGATGCGCAGGTCGGCGCTCGGGGCCTCGAACGTCACGTCGGCGTCCGAAAGCAGATCCAGGCTGTAACCCGGCTCCGAGCTCACCTTGAGCGGCGCGACGGCCGAACCGGTGAAGAACTTGAAGGTCACCTCGCGGGCATCCTCCGTGTCGTTGGGGTCGATGGTGAACGTCACCTTGTCGCCGCTGCGGCCCGAAACGGCCGAGGGATGCGCCCAGTCGCAGACGCCGGCCAGACGCCAGTCGCCCGAGCTGGTCACCGTGATCTCTTCCGTGGCTCCGTCCGTGCCGGCGAGGATCGTATCGGCGGAGATGGCGATGGTGCCACCGAGTCCGTTGTCCGACTCGGCATCGTCGTCGGAGCAGCCGCTCAGGGCGCAGGCCATCGCTACAAACGCTAAAAATATCTTTTTCATAAAATTCGTTCCGTTTTAAGTTGAATCGTTTTATCTTCTCCGTTGCCGGCCGTTCCGACCGCCGCAGGCGTGCGGACGGTCGGATGCGGCCGAAGACCGGCGGTTACGGCAGCGGATAACGCGTGGCGTTGTTCTTGGCGTAATAGTGCGTCGGCATGAGCAGCTCCTCTTCGTAGAGGCCGCGGGCCGCACTCTGGCAGCGGGCCACCTGGCTGCGGTACGAGCTGAAGTTGCTTACCAGCGAGTTGGTATGGCCCAGCGCGAAGAACATGTAGTAGCCGTAGCCGGCCTCACGCTTGCTGCGCGCGCCGCTTTCGCTCGAGTCGCCGCTGCCGCGGTTGAGCTCGATCGACATGCCCGAGCACTGCTTGAGCGACATGCCGTCCATGGGGCGCGTCGTCTGGCCGTAGTCCGCCACGGCGTAGTCGACGAACTCGCCCGGCTGCACGCCGTCGACCGCCTTGATGGTGTTCGAATAGATGCTGCCCAGGTAGTAGACCATCACGGTCTTGTCGGGCATCGCCTTCTTGGTCTCGTAGAGCAGACGCGAAGCGGCCGCACCCGACTTCGAGGTCAGCCAGGGGTTGGACAGGTTCGGATAGCCCGAATACTCGTCGTCGAACCCGACGCCGTCGAGGTTGTAGGCGTAGCAGTAGGCGGCCAGCTCCTTGGCGAACTCGCGCGCCCCCATGTCGGACAGCTGCGCCACGCCGGCTTCGTCGTGGTTGCCCAGAATGCCCAGGATCACCTTGATGCCGCGTTTGCGCAGCGGCTGGAGGAACTGCTCGTTGTTATCGAGCAGGAACTGCACGTTGGGGTTGTTGTAGACGTAGACGCGGCCGGTCTCGGCGTTCCAGTTGATGTTGGCCGAGAAGAGCACCACCTCGTCGAAGAAGAGCTTGCCGCTGTCGGCCAGCACGAACTCCAGCGCGTTAAGCGGGTTGGTGTCGTTCACCTCGAAATAGAGACAGGTCTTCACGGCGTCGGGACCCTTGTAGGCGTCGGACATCGCACGCAGGTCCTTGATCAGGTAAACCGCATGCTGGGCCGTCTTCTGCAGCGTGATGCCGTGGGTGATCGACGTGGCGCACAGCGGCAGCACGTAGGTCTTGTCCTCCTGCATGCCCTCGAAGGCCGTCAGCGTGATGCCCACGTCCGTCGAACGCGTCTCGTCCGGAGCCAGCAGCAGCGCGCCGCCGCGCTCGATGACGACGTTTTCGGTCGGAAACAGCTCGAACGAAGTGCCGTGCTCGGCGTTGTAGACCTCCAGATAGGCCGGATCGACCTCGATCTTGACGTCGACGCCCTTATTGGGCACCTTCGTCAGGCGGAAGAAGATGTCGGTTTCGTAGGTGTCTTCGCGCAGTTCGATCACCGAAGCGTTCTTATTCGATTTGGTATCGAGCAGCATGCCCTCCACGCGGGTGACGACCTCGTAGGCCCCTTCGTCCACCGGTTTGCCGATCTGGATGTCGTCGGCGCAGGCGGTGAACGCCAGCCCGCCCAGCATCAGCGCAAGCGGGAGCACGCTCCCGTTCAGATATTTTTTCGTATTCATAATGAGTTCTTGGTTAGCATTCGACAAAATTTACTTCTTGGACTCGGGAAGCGATACCGAAACCCAGCCCATGTCGTTGACGGAGGTGATGGTGTTGCCGTTGCCCGAATAGTCGTTGACCGTCTTGCCGGTACCCTCGTCGAACTTCCAGTAGGCGAGCAGCCCCTCGCTGTCGGTCTCGACATTCAGCTCGTAGATGTTGTTCTTGATCTGGTCGGCCGTACGCTGCACGCTCCAGACGCGCACCTCGGAGATGTCGCCTTCGAGCCAGCGCTGGTCGTTCCACGCCTTGCCGATGTAGCAGCCCGAAGTGAGGCTGACCGTACCCGACGCGCGCGAGTCGCTGGCCACCGGCTTGCCGTCGTAGTAGATGATGCGGTCGCCCGTGGTGGCGTCCCACACCGCTGCGACGTGCACCCACTCGTTGGTCGGCAGACCGAGCGCCGAGTTGCCGCTGGGGAAGTTGCCGTTGGGGTTGACCAGCTGCACCTGGTTCTGCGGGAAGCCCGAGTCGCCGATGCGCACCAGGAACGAACCCTCGATACCGAAGATCGTGCTCATGGCCTCACCCTTCTTGCCGCCGCAGGTGCCGAAGTCCGAGACGCGGATCAGGGCCTCGACGGTCACCGCGCGCAGCCCGCTGACGCTGTTCTTCCACGAGATCGGGAAGTTGGTCTGCGAGATGTTGGCCACCACGTTGATGAGCGCGGCGCCCTTGAAGACGTAGTAGACCGTGCGGGCGCTGGGCAGCAGGTCGATGCCCTCGACCGAAGCGATCGTCACGGGCAGCACGTAGCGCGTATCGCGGTCGAGCACGGCCGTCTCGAAGAAGTTCACCGTCACGGGCGTGCCGCTCACGCTGCCGGCCTTGATCTCGGTGACCGGATTCTCGATCGTGTAGTGCTCCTCGCCGAGCAGCACCGCCTCCGGATCGTAATAGCCCGCGCGATAGGCGTCGAGCAGCTCGGGAGCCGCGGCGAAGGTCACGGTGATGTCGCGGTCGACCGGCTTGGCGATGCCCACGGTGATGTCGCGCGTAGCCTCGTTGACGTTGCCCTTGATGAGCAGTTCGTCCGTGAACGACGAAGTCGAGATATAGAGTTTGTTGTCGTAATGCTGCTTGTCCAGATCCTCGTTCTTGCAGCCGACCAGCGACAGCAGAGCCAGGGCGGCGGCAGCTACCGTATTGAATTGAATGAATTTCATGGCTCGCATTAGTTTTTGGGAGAGGGATTCATGATGGCGATCGCCTCCCGGATATTCTTATAAACCAGGTTGATGTTGTAGTAGTCGTTCTGCACGTCGGCCACGGCGATACCGGCTTTCGTGAAGTTGGGCACCGCAGCGACCGCCCACTCGGCAGCGCCTTTCGTAGCGAGGTTCCGGGTCTTGCCGTCGGCCTCGTAGCCGGCGAAATAGCCGCTCTCGTCCTTCGAATCGGTGAGCGACGGGGTCTTCACGCCGATGACGAACCGGTCGACGGGCACGTCGGCGGCGATGGCCATCAGCACGGCGAAGGACATCTCGTCGGCCGAAGTCGCCGAGAGGGCCGGGATCACGATGTAGGCGCATTCGGCCAGCAGCGACTTGTCGATCAGGTTCTGGGGCGCGCCCTGGAAGAGCAGCAGTTTGCCCGCATGCGCCTCGTACCAGCTCCGGACCGTCGACAGGAAAGCCTCCTGGCGCGCCGTGTACTGCTCCAGCTCGTCGCCGACCATAGCCTGCGGAGCGCGGCCCGTGTAGGAGATCTGCACGCCGTCGTAGCCGTACTTGTCGCACAGCGCGAGCATTCCGGCCGTGTATTCGCGGCAGAAGGTCAGGAAGCGGCTTTCGGGAGTCTCGACGGGCTCCTCGCCGCCTTCGTCGCCGCCTTCACCCTCGGCCGGCGTTTCGGGCTCCTCGGGACGGTTGGCCTCTTCCTCCTCCAGGATCTGCGTCCAGCGGGCCTCGATGGCCGCATAGTCGATGTCGTAAATCACGCGCGTACCTTTGGCGTGCACCTTCTCGAATTCGCCGAGCACCGTCGGGTGCAGGTTGTCGGGGTTGGCCAGACTGATGAAGTCCACGCTGTCCGGAATCGTCGTCAGATGCTGATTGCGGGCCGCGGGCGCCGTCGCAGGGTTATCCAGCGTCACCAGCACGACCTTGTGCTCGCCCGCCTTGTAGGTGCGCAGCGCCTCCAGATACTGCTTGTACAGCCCGGGGTTCTGCGTCTCGAGCGACGGATTCTTCATATCGAGACTCTCGGTTTCGGTCCAATCGCTGCAAGCCGCGAAGCTCACGGCGGCGACAACTGCGACCGGCAACAGGAATTTCTTGATGTTTCGTTTCATAATCATTTCGATGTTCGTAGTTGATATTTACCCGTTCGGTCGGGAATCAGTTGATCGCGGGATTGCAGTCCCACCATACGTGCGTGCCCATGTTGTCGCCCTTCGAGCGGCTCGACTCGGCGGCCAGCGCGGCCACGGCGGCATTGACGTTGGCACCGTTCTCGCGGTACTCGTCGTCGGGATAGGGCAGACGGCGCGCTCCCTCGCTGTCGCTGACCGTACCGCCGCTGAGGTTGGCCACGGCGGGCATCAGACGGGGATAGCCCGTACGGCGGTACTCCGACCAGGCCTCCATGCAGTTGGGGAAGATGGCGATCCACTTCTGGGTGATGATGCGCTCGAGATTCTCCTCGTCGAAGCCGGCCGTATCCTTCCAGGCGACGGTGATCGTCGATCCGGTATTGCCGTTGTGCATGCCCAGCGGGTCGGTGTAGGGCTCCGGAACCGAAACGGCGTCGGCGCAGTAGGCCTCGGCGCCGCTCACGCCGCGCTCGGCGAACGAAAGGGCGATGCCCTTCTCGTAGTAGGTCTTCGCGTCGATGCCGCGCATGTTCCAGCCGCGCAGCGCACCTTCGGCGCAGAGGAATGCGGCCTCCGATGCCGGCAGCACGCGGATGTCGTCGGCGACGGTCACCTTCATGCACGAATAGCCGTGCGACGAGGGATGGTAGTATCCCTGGGCGATGCCGCGGCGCAGGCCCGTATACGAAGCGGTCAGGCCGGGGAAGGTCGACATTTCATAATAGACCGCGCGACGCGGGTCGTTGTAACCGTTCATGTAGCAGGTCAGATCGGCCGCGATGCGGGCGTCGCTCCAGTTGGGCATGAAACGCTCCCACGGGTTGTGGTCGGCGACCCGGCGGAAAGCGCCGTCGCCCAGCTCGGAGAGCACGCCGTACTCGGAATTCACAGCCTCCTCGGCCTTCGTCTGAGCCAGCGCGGCGTCGACATAGACCACGCGCAGCGCCAGGCGGAGCTTGATCGTGTTGGCGAACTTGACCCACTGGCCCACGTTACCCGAGTAGATGCGGTCCGAACCGGCGGGGAAGGTCTGCGTGCTGTGCGCGTTGAGCGTGGCGATCACCGCGTCCAGCTGCTCGAACATGGCGGCATAGACCGCTTTCTGCGTATCGTAGGGTGCGTTCACCGAGTTCTCGACGCCCACCTGCGAGTAGGGAATCGGGCCGTAGGTGTCGGTCACGCGCTGCATGACCACCACGCGGAACAGATCGGCCAGCGCCAGGTAGACCTCGTCGGTCGACTGCTGCTTGAGCTGGAAGTAGTTGGGATAGAACTTGGTGTAGAAGTCGTTGAACGGCACCTTCAGCCAGCCCTGCGAGGGGTTGTAGGTCGCGAAACGGCCCGACCAGCTCGTACCGAGGTTCGAATCGGCCACATAGCCCGAGAACCCGCCCGGCATCAGACAGTCGGCGAACTGCGCGAAGTTCTCCTGCTCGGGCATCATCAGGTCCTGCAGGTTGAGCAGCATGGCGCCGAACAGGTAGTCGTCCGCGCGCATGTCCTCCTCGTCGGGCTGATAGGGATTCTTGTTGATCTCCTCGTAGTTCGCCGTGCAGGCCGCCAGTGCGACCGCCGCGAAACCCGTCACGAGGCTCTTTATCATCGTTTTATTGAATTTCATGATCGTTCCGTGTTTTAGAATTTAAGTCTCAGGTTGAAACCTACGCTGCGCAGGCTGGGCATCATGAAGTAGTCGATACCCTGATAATAATTGCCTGTCGTCGCTACCGCTTCCGGATCGAACGGGGCCTTGTTGTAGATCATCCACAGGTTGCGGCCCACCAGCGAGATGTTGATCTCGACGATGTCGCCCAGTTTTTTCTTCGGAATGGTGTAGCCGATCGTAGCCTCCTGCAGGCGCACGTTGGTCGCGCTGTACGTATAGAACTGCGGCACGCCCGAGTCGGCGCCGATCGTCGAATACCAGGCCTGCGCGTCGACCAGGTCGCCGCCGTTGATCATCACGCCGCCGCGGTCGCGGGCCAGCCCCGACGCCTTCGACACGCCGTAGGAGTCCATGACGGCCTGCGTAGCCGAGTAGGCCACGCCGCCCAGACGCGCCGTCACCAGGAAGCCGAAGTTGAAGTTGCCCCAGCGGAAGTCGTTGCGCCATGCCATGTTGGCCTTCGGGAAGACGGAGCCCAGATAGATGTCCTCGGCGGTGGTGTTGACCGTCATCTCGCCCTTCTCGTCGATGTACACGGCGCCGTCGGAGTCGCGCTGCAGGTCGGCCAGCGACCACAGGTCGCCCAGCGAACCGCCCTTCTTGAGCAGGAAGCGCGCATACGAAAGTCCGCCCACGTCCAGACGCTCCTTGGTGATCGTCTCGCCGGTCAGCGGGTGTACGTAGCCGTCCACCAGCTCGAGGATCTTGTTCTTGTTGGCGCTGAGCGTATAGTTGGTCTCCCACGAGAACTTGCCCCAGGTATTCTTGTAGCCGAGCGTCATCTCGACACCGTAGTTGCGCACGTTACCCGTCTGGGCATAGAACTTGCTGTAGCCTGCCGTAGCGGAGAGCTGCGCGTCCATCGTCTGGTTGTAGGTCTTGGTGTCGTAGTAGCTCAGATCGAGGTTGAAGTGGCGCAGGAAGCGTGCCGTCAGACCGATCTCCCACGAATCCGTACGTTCGGGCTTCAGGTTGTAGAGCGGATAGGTCGATTCGGTCGACCAGGCGCCCGTCGAGGAGTTCCACTCGAAGGTGGGGTTGGCCAGGAAGCGCGCGAACGGAAGACCCACCGATGCCCACGAACCGCGCAGCTTGAGGTACGACAGGTTCTTCGGCATGTTGGGGATGATCTCGGAGAGCACGACCGAAGCGCCGACCGAAGGATAGAAGAACGAAGCCTGCATCGACTTGGGTCCCGCCAGCTGCGAGGGCCAGTCGTTACGCCCCGTGAGCGTCAGATAATAGGCGTTCTTGTAACCCACCTCGACCGAAGCGAAGACCGACTGGGTCTGCTCCTGCCAGCCGCTCTGCTCGCGTTTGGTGGTGTTCTTGTCGAGGTTCCAGATGGTGAAGTAGTTGGCCAGCGCGTCGGCGGCGATCGGGCCCGAGACCTTCATCGCATCGGTGCGCGCGTTGGAGAACGAGGCGCCGACATTGGCCTGCAGCGACCAGTTCTCGCCGAAGGTCTTGTTGATGTTCAACAGCACGTCGCCGTAGGTCTGCTTGTCCTTGGTGGTGGTGATGCCGTACAGGCCGTTGTCCGAACCCTCGGTGAGCACGGAGTTGCTCGACGCGTAGAGTTTCTCGGTATAGTCGTTGGTCGAGTTGTCGATGCGGATACGGCCCGACACGCTCAGCCAGTCGAGGATCTCGTACGACAGCGCCGCGCTCAGCATGTAGCGGTTCTTGTCGTTCTCGCGCAGGTTGCGGTAGTTGATCCAGTAGGGGTTCTGCTGGCGGAACGAACCGCCGCCCTGGGGCCAGTACTGCGTATAGATTTTACGCGCGGGATCGTAGCGTTCGTACATCTTGTAGTCCTCCCAGTCGTTGCCGCGCGGGAACAGATAGGCCGAAACCAGCGGGTTGGAGTAGATACCCTGGTTGGTCATGTTGCGGTCCTCCTGGATGATGTACTGCGCGCCGACGTCGAGTTTCATCTTGTCCTTCAGGAAGCTGGTCGTGTTGCGGAACGTGAAGTTGTAGCGGCTGTAGCCGTTGTTGGGGATGATGCCGCGCGAGTTGACGGCGCCGGCCGACATGTAGGTCTGGTTGCGGTCGGTACCCGTCGAGAAGGTCACCGTCTCGGTGCCCGTCACGCCGGTCTGGAAATAGTCGTCGCGCGGGCTGTAGCCGTAGCGGTTCACGCGGTTGAGCTTGGCGCCCCAGCTGGCCTCGCCGCTCGACGTGCCGTAGCTGTCCTGGAACTCGTGCATCACGAAGGGCGAGAGCACCTCCGTGTTGCTCGACACGGTCACCGACGTACGGCCGGCCGAGCCGCGCTTGGTCGTGATGACGATGGCGCCGTTCGATGCGTGGCTACCGTAGAGCGCGGCAGCGGCGGCACCCGACAGCACCGACATCGATTCGATATCCTCGGGGTTGATGTCGGCGATGGCTTCGGTCGAACCCTGCGACGCGAACTCCTCGCTGCCGCCCGACGCGCTGAGGCTGTACATCGGAATACCGTCGATGACGTAGAGTGCGTTCGACGACTGCTCGATGCCGCGCGTACCGCGCATGACCACCTTCGACGCGCCGCCGACGCCCGACGACGAGGCGTTGATGTTCAGACCGGCGACCTTGCCGTTGAGCGAATTGATGAAGTTGGCGTCCTTGACCGTCACGATGTCGTCCGTGTTGACCTGCGTGACGTTGTACGACAGGGCCTTCTCCGAACGCTTGATACCCAGGGCCGTGACCACCACGGCATCCACGTCGACCGACGACTCCTTGAGCACGATCTTCACGAACGTGCGGCCGCCGACCGGCACCTCCTGCGGCTCGTAGCCCAGATAGTTGACGCTGAGTACCGCTTCGGCCGCGGGGGGGGGTACCTGCAGGGCGAATCCGCCCGTGACGCCCGTACTCGTACCGATGGTCGTCCCCTTGACGATCACCGCTGCGCCGATCACGGCGTTGCCGGCCGCATCGACCACCTCGCCGGTGATCTCGGCGCTCTTGGCCGAGGGCTGCGCGCCGTCGTTCTTCACCGACAGCACCACCGAGGTGTTCTCCACCGCATAGGCGGTGTTCGTAGCCCCGAAGAGCGTGTTGAGCACGCTCTTCAGCGGCGTATCCGTGGTGTTGATCGTCACCTTGCGGGCGACGTCCACGTTCTTGTCGTAGACAAAAAGATAGGGGGTTTGTTTTTCGATGGCATCCAGTACCTGCTCCAGAGGCGCATCCGTCACTTTAAGCGTCACCGGGGCCGACTGAGCATGTGTCCTGCCGATGCTCAGGCAGCACACCAATGTCAAAATAGGCAAAAGCCACTTCGCTTTTACTTGACCTTTGATTTTCATACTTGAAGGTTCGTTAAATTTTGGTTAGTTGCCCCCTTCCGGGAGCGGTTTCGTTCCGCGCATCCGGCGCAGACCGGCGGCGGATCGTATCTCCTGTCGCGCCGGGCGGCGGTGCAGGAAGAGATTTGATAAAGAAATCAGATCGACGGTCTCTATCTCATAGGCATTTTCGGGTTTAGGTCGGTTATACTTTTTCTTGATTGAGGTTCGTTTTTATTTGATAAGGATCATGTCCTTCGCATCGTTGCGCACATAGCGGAAATCGGCGCTCTGCTGCAGCACCCACAGCGCATGGTCGACACCCTCCGAGATGCGGATCTTGCCCGTGAACAGCGTGCGCGAGATATCCGTGCGGCAGGTCTCGATATGCACGCCGTAATACTTCTCGAACAGCCGGATCAGCTCCATGAACGACGCGTCGCGGAAGGCGATCACGCCGTCGCGCCACAGGAAGCCCTCGTACTCGGGGATCTTCCCCACCACCAGCCGCCGGTTGACGTAGTGGACCTGTTCGGAGGGGTTCAGCAGCACGCGGCTCTGCGGGTCATTGCGGTCGGAGACCTTCACGCTGCCCTCGACGAGCGACATCACGAACTCGCTGGTGGCCGGCCGCGCCTCGACGTCGAACTTCGTGCCGAGCACCTCCACGTCGCACGCATAGGTCTCCACGACGAACGGATGGTCCGCGTCGTGCGTCACCTCGAAGAAGGCTTCGCCCGTGAGCCGGACCTTGCGCTGCTTGCCGGCGAACGCCGACGGATAGGTCAGCTCCGAGAGGGCGTTCATGCACACCTTCGTGCCGTCGGGCAGCACGACGTTCACCCGCTGGCCGGCCGGGACCGATATGGTGTTGGCACCGGCGGTCAGCTCGTCGTAGGCGCGCGACACGAAAAATCCGCCGGTCCCCACGACCAGCAGCACCACGGCCGCATAGCGGATGGCCTCGCGCGTCCAGCGGGGCAGTGCGAAGCGCCGCCCGGCGCGTTTCGCGGGCGCCGGCTCCCCGACGATGAGCATGGCGTCGAACAACTTGCGCTCCGCCAGCATCTCGCGCCGATGCGCGGGATCTTCGTCCAGCCAGTCGAGGATGCGGCGCTGCTCGTCGACCGAAGCCCGATTTTCGAAAAACCGGTACAAACACTCTTTATCCATAACAGTAATAATAACACGTCAGCCCGCCCGATCCCTGAAAAAATTCCTACTTTTTTTCAGAAACCGGCGGCGGACCGAAAATTTCCAGGCGAATTCAGTCGATCGTAATGAGGAAAAGGAATACGATCAGATAATCTTTCAGATTGATGCGCAGGCGCTTCATCGCCTTCGACACCTCGAACTCCACGCTCTTGACCGTGCAGTCCATTTCGGAAGCGATCTGCTTGTAGCTCTGGCCCCGGAAGCGGCTGCGGACGAAGATCTCGCGCGTACGTTCGGGCAGACTGTCGAGCGTCGCCTGCACCAGGCGCCGGGTCTCCTCGCTGAACAGCTCCTCCGGATCGCACGCCTGCAGCGTCGCGATGCGCGTCTGCATCATGCGCGCTCCGTGCGAATGGATGTCTTCGGCCGCCCGCATGCGGACGCTCTGCCCCCTCAGATGGTTCAGGCACCGGTTTTTCACGGCCGTGAGCGTATAGGCCGGGAACGACGCGACGCTCAGCGCACGCCGGTTCTCCCACGCCGCGACGAAACTCTCCATCACGATGTCCTCCGCGACCGCCGCATCGGCGATATAGGAGGAGGCGAAACGGATGAATCGCTGCCGGTAGGAACCGAAGAGTTCGTTGAAGACCTCGATATTTACTTCCTGATTGTTCTGAGACATCGCACACTGCGCATTCCGCTGACAAATATAGGAAAAAAAGGACAGATTCCGCATGCTCCCGAAAAAAGAGCGCGCGCGGATCCCGAAACGCCGGCCGGCCGCAAGGCCCGGCTCACGCCCTGCGGCCGCCGCCGCAGACGCACCCGGCCGCCTGCCCCGCGGGCTGTCCGAACCCCGGCAGGAAGGCTCCTCCGCAGACGGGCATCCCGCGCACCTCCGCAAAAACGGCGCCGGAGGCGCCCCCTTCGTCGGGAGCGCCTCCGGCCCGTAACATCGCGGCGCACCGCTATTTCGCCTTCGCCTCGCAATAGGCGCAACGGCACACGCCGTCGTCGCCGCGCACGAAGAGCCGGTCGACATCCTCGCTCGCCGAGATGCAGCGGCGGTTCTGGCACTCCAGTTCGTTGACCACGTAATCGGCCCCGAACACGGGCGTGCGTTCGAACGGCTTGTTCTCGTCGGCCCACCGCAGCAACGTGTAGATGAGCGCCATGCGCACGAACTTGCCGTTCTCCACCTGGCGGAAGTAGGCCGCGCGCGGGTCGTTGTCCACCGCACGGGTGATCTCGTTGACACGGGGCAGCGGATGCAGGACGATCATGTCCTTCTTGGCCGAAACGAGTTTCGAGGGATCGAGCACGAAGCTGTTCTTCACGCGGTCGAACTCCTCCTCGTCCAGGAAGCGCTCCTTCTGCACGCGCGTCATGTAGAGCACGTCCAGCTCGGGCATCACCTCCTCCATGGTCCGCACCTCGCGGAATCGGATCTTCGAGTTGGACCGCAGCTCCTGCAGCATGTAGTCGGGCAGGCGCAGCTCCTCGGGCGAGATCAGGATCGCCTCGATCCCCTCGTAGCGCGACAGCGCCTTGAGGAGCGAGTGCACCGTGCGGCCGAACTTCAGGTCGCCGCAGAAGCCGATGGTCATGTGGTCGAACCGGCCCTTTTCGCGCTTGATGGTCAGCAGGTCGGTGAGCGTCTGCGTCGGATGGGCGTGGCTGCCGTCGCCGGCGTTGATGACCGGGATGCCGGCGTACTGCGACGCCACGAGCGGCGCCCCCTCCTTGTAGTGGCGCATGGCGATGATGTCGGCGAAGCAGCGGATCACGCGGACCGTATCGGCCACGGTCTCGCCCTTGGACACCGACGACGAATTGGCGTCCGAGAAACCGATCACCTGGCCGCCCAGCTCCAGCATGGCCGAGGTGAAGCTCAGCCGCGTACGGGTCGACGGCTCGTAGAACAGCGTCGCCAGTTTCTTGCCCTTGCAGACCTCGCTGAAGGCCGCGCGGTCGGCGATGATCTCCTCCGCCAGGGCGATGATCCGCTCGGTCTCCTCGACCGTCAGATCCGTAGGATCTATCAAATGTCTCATGTCAATCAGAATTCAGGGTTCGGGATTATGTTCGCGGCACGACGCGCACCGGATCTCGGGTCCCGATCTCCGGCCGCCGCGGCGCAGGCCGCGTCCGGACTCAGCGGTTCATCCAGCTTTCGTCCGACGGGTTGTCGCGGAAGCGCAGCAGCCGCGCCTTGTCCTCGGGAGCGATATAGCCCTCCTCGGCGGCCACTTCGACCAGCGCATCGAGGTTCGACAGCGAACGGTTCACCACGCCGGCGGCGGCCAGCCGTTCGATCCCCTTCTTCATCCCGTAGGTGAAGATCGACGCCACGCCCAGCACCTCGGCGCCCGCCTCGCGCAACGCCTCGACCACCTCGATGCACGAGCCCGCGGTCGAGATCAGATCCTCGATGACCACCACCTTCTGCCCCTTCTCGAGACGACCCTCGATGCGGTTGCCGCGGCCGTGATCCTTCGCGCCGCTGCGCACGTAGCCCATCGGCAGGTCGAGCAGCGCGGCCGTGATGGCCGCATGGGCGATTCCGGCAGTCGACGTACCCATCAGCACCTCGGCCTCGGGATAACAGGTGCGAACCACCTCGGCCAGCCCCGCCTCCACGTGCTTACGCACCTCGACGGCCGTCAGCGTCAGACGGTTGTCGCAATAGATCGGGCTCTTGATGCCGCTGGCCCACGTGAACGGCTGCTCGGGGCGCAGGAAGACGGCGCCGATCGACAGCAAATCCTTAGCGATTGATTTCTCCATAAGTTCGGTATTTTCGGTTTTCAGTTCCATATACAGCAGCGGAAAGGGGTTCCCCCATCCGTCGCACGCCTCGCGCCGCACGACCCCGAAGCCGTAACGGCGGTAGAACGCCGCGGCCTGCGGATTCTGCTCGTTCACGTACAGGGCCCTCACCCCGCACCGTGCGACGACGTGCCGCAGCAGCAGCCCGCCGATGCCCTCGCCGCGGCGCTCGGGCCGCACGAAAAGCATCTCCAGCTCGCCGGCCGAGCATCCTGCGAACGCGACCGGCGCGCCCTCCTCCGCATGCACGACGTAGAGCTCCTCCACGGCGGCCAGCGCCTCGACGACCTGTCCGCGAATCCGGACCACGTCCGCCTCCGTCAGAAAATCGTGCGTCGCCCGGACCGACGCCTCCCACACGCCGACCAGCGCCGCGACGAGCTGCGGATCGCGGCTTTCCGCCCGCTCGGGCATCCCCGCAGCCATGGCTCAGTCGAGCGCCCGGCGGAGAATCCGCTCCACCTCGTCCGGATAGATGCCCCCTTCGTGCACCTTCTCGCCGTCGAGGTAGAAGGTCGGGACATAGTAGTAGTCATAGCGGTCGGCCACCTCGGGATGGCGCGACTCCTCGATCGTCTCGATCCGCACGGCGGCCAGCTCGGGGTGTTCGGCCCGCAACTCGTCGATATAACGCATCGCCTTCCGGCAGAAGGGGCAGTTCTCGAGATAGAAAAGTGTGACTCGTTTCATAGCCGATTCGAATTTGAAGTTCCGCCGGTTCTCCTGCAAGAGGCTTGCCGCACCGGCCGCCGCCCGCACCCTCCGACACCGCGCAATCCGCACGTTCGGCCGCAGCACCGGCGAACGGAGCGTCCGTCCGCCTGCCGCTACTCGCCCGCGAACTCCGCCACGCAGCGACGGTAGGCCGCGACGGGGTCCGCCGCAGCCGTGATCGGACGCCCCACGACGATGAAGTCCGAGCCGATCTCGCGCGCACGGGCCGGCGTGGTGACGCGCACCTGGTCGGCCACGTCGCCGTCGGCGAAGCGCACACCCGGCGTGACGGTCAGGAATCCGGCGCCGCACGCCTCGTGCACCATGCCGGCCTCGAGCGGCGAGCACACCACGCCGTCGAGCCCCGCCTCGCGCGTGTTGCGCGCATAGTGCACGATCGTCCGGTCGATCGGCGCGTCGATCAGCAGTTCGCGCCGCATGCGCTCCTCACTCGTGGAGGTGAGCTGCGTCACGGCGATCAGCAGCGGCCGCGTCCCGTCCGGACGCGTCAGCCCCTCGAGCGCCGCACGCATCATCTCGACCGTGCCGGCCGCATGGACGTTGCACATGTCCACGTCGAGGCGCGACAACACGGCCATCGCCTTCTTCACGGTGTTGGGGATGTCGTGCAGCTTCAGATCGAGGAAGATCCGGTGGCCCCGGCGCTTGATCTCGCGCACGATGGCGGGTCCTTCGGCATAGAACAGCTCCATGCCGATCTTCAGAAAGGGTTTGCGCGCCTCGTCGCGGAACAGATCGAGGAAACGGAAAGTATCCTCAGCCGACTTGAAGTCGCAGGCAATGATTACGTCGCGTTGCATATTTCGATGTTTTTTTATTGATTCTCAACAGTTATTCGACTCCGCAGCCGTCCGGCATCCCGCCGGGCGGTGCTCACACGATCCCGATGATGTCGCTCAGCCGTTCGATGCCCAGCCGCTCCATCTCGCCGGGCAGCGCCTCGACGATCTCCTTGCAAGCGTAGGGATTGGCCAGGTTGGCGGCCCCCACCTCGACGGCCGTGGCGCCGGCCATCATCATCTCCACCACATCGCGGGCCGAGCCCACGCCTCCGCAGCCGATCACCGGGATCGAGCAGGCCTTGGCCACCTGGTAGACCATCCGCACCGCCACCGGGAAGATCGCGGCGCCCGAGAAGCCGCCCATCGTGTTGGCGATCACCGGACGGCGGCGCACCACGTCGATCCGCATGCCGAGCATCGTGTTGATCAGGCACAGCCCGTCGGCCCCCGCCTCCTCGCACGCCCGGGCGATCGAGACGATGTCCGTCACGTTGGGCGACAGCTTGATGTAGACGGGCTTCGCGGTCACGGCCTTCACGGCACGCGTCACCTCGGCGGCCGCCTCGGGCGAGGTGCCGAACGACATGCCCCCGTGCCGCACGTTGGGGCACGAGACGTTGACCTCGATCAGCCCCACCTGCTCCTCGCGGCCGATCCGCTCGCAGCAGTAGGCGTACTCCTCGACCGAGAACCCCGAAATGTTGGCGATCACGGGCTTGTGGAAATAGCGCTTCATGCGGGGCAGCTCCTCCGCGATCACACGGTCGATGCCGGGATTTTGCAGCCCCACGGCATTGATCATCCCCGCCTCGCATTCGGCGATGCGGGGCGTGGGATTGCCGAACCGCGGCTCGCGCGTGGTCCCCTTGAACGAGAAGGTCCCCAGGATGTCGAGGTCGTAGAAATCCTTGAATTCATTGCCGAATCCGAAGGTTCCGCTGGCCGGAATCACGGGGTTGTCCAACCGCCAGCCGCTGAGTATTACCGATGTGTCGAGCATAACGCAATGCTGAATTCAGAATTCGAATTGAACGGCCGCAGCAGCCGTGCGCCGTGCACGGGCCGCGATGCCGGATTGATATTCCGCCCGGGACTCCCGATCCGCAGCCGCCGCCTCGGGCACTCCGGAGCGGAATTCGGGCGTCTCCTTACCACTCCACCTCCGCCTTGGCGAAGACCGGGCCCTCCTTGCAGATGCGCTTGGGGCCGTTCTTCGTGCTGCACGTGCAGCCCATGCAGGCGCCGAAGCCGCAGCCCATCCGCTCCTCGAGCGAAACCTGTCCGGCGACGTCGCCCGTCGCGTCGCACAGCGCCCGCAGCATCGGCAGCGGTCCGCAGGCGTAGAAATAGTCGAACTCCAGGCCGGCGAGCGCATCGGTGACGAAGCCCTTCGTGCCGCACGAGCCGTCGGCCGTGGCGACCGTCACCCCGCAGCCCAGCGCACGGAACTCCTCCGCGTAGAACACCTCCTCCGCAGTGTTGAAGCCCAGCACGACCTCGACCGTCTTTCCTTCGGCGAGCAGCCGTTTCGCCAGGTTGTAGAGCGGCGGCACGCCGACTCCGCCCCCGACCAGCAGCGGCCGGCGCGAGGCGACCGACGTGTCGAACCCGTTGCCCAGGCCGGTGAGCAGATCCAGCTCCCCGCCCGGCGCCATCCGGGCCAGCTGGGCCGTGCCGTCGCCCACGATCTTGTAGATGAGCGTGATCGTCCGCTCGTCGCAGTCGCAGACCGAGATCGGCCGGCGCAGGTAGCGCCCCTCCAGCGCGATGTCGACGAACTGCCCGGGGCGGACGATCCACTGCGTGTCGCCCGCGAGCACCATCCGCCGCACCGCAGCGGTCAGCGGCTCGTTCGCCAGGATCTTATAGATGCCTTTCTTATACATAGTTCCGTTTTCCAAGCGCTTGTCCGTTCGGACCGCCCGAGGCGGCCGCCGCGAGATCCCGAATCGGATCCGCCGCCCGCCGCCCGGGGCCGGCCGTCATTTCGCATCGATGGTCGAGACGCCGAACGTGATCTCCTCCAGCACGTCGAGCAGCACCTGCACCGTTTCGAGCGCCGTGAAGACCGTCACGTTGTTCTCGACCGCCGTGCGGCGGATCTCGTAGCCGTCCAGCCGCGTGTTGTGCTGGTTGATGTCGATCGTATTGATGACGTAGCTGACATGTCCCTGCCGCAGCGAATCGATGATCTCCGAGCTGCCCTCGCTCAGCTTGCGCCGCGTGCGGGTGCGGATCCCGTGGCCGCGCAGGAACTCGGCCGTGCCGGTCGTGGCCTCGATGTTGAAGCCCAGATCGTAGAAGCGGCGCACCAGCGGCAGCGCCTTCTCCTTGTCGCCGTCGGCGATCGTGACGAAGATCGTTCCGTAGTTGCAGACGTTCATGCCCGTGGCCTGCAGCGCCTTGTACAGCGCGCGGGTGAGCTTGTCGTCGTAGCCGATCGCCTCGCCCGTCGACTTCATCTCGGGCGAGAGGTAGGAGTCCATGCCGCGGATCTTGGCGAACGAGAAGGCCGGGGCCTTCACGTACCAGCGCGTCTTTTCGCGCCCGTAGACCTCGGTGATCCCCTGCTCGCGCAGCGATTTGCCGAGGATGACCTGCGTGGCGATGTGGGCCATCTGCACGCCCGTCGACTTCGACAGGAACGGCACCGTGCGCGACGAACGCGGGTTGACCTCGATCACGTAGACCTCGTCGTTGCCGTCGAGGATGAACTGGATGTTATAGAGTCCCACGATGCCGATCCGCAGACCGAGGCGCACCGTGTAGTCGATGATCTTGCGTTTGGCTTCGGCGCTGACGCTGAAGGTAGGATAGACGCTGATCGAGTCGCCCGAGTGGATGCCCGTCCGCTCGACATGCTCCATGATGCCGGGGATGAAGACCTCACGGCCGTCGCAGATGGCGTCGACCTCCAGCTCCTTGCCCATGATGTAGCGGTCGACCAGCACGGGCGAGTCGACGTTGACCTCGACGGCCGTCTGCAGGTAGTGGCGCAGCCGCTCCTCGTTCGAGACGATCTGCATCGCGCGGCCGCCCTCGGGCTGGGGAATGCCCAGCTCCTCCATGATCTTCTCGAAGCAGCCGCGGTCTTCGGCGTTGCGGATCGCCTCGCAGTCGGTGCCGATGATGGGCACGCCCAGTTCGGCCAGCGGCTCGGCCAGGTTGATGGCCGTCTGTCCACCCAGCGACACGACGATCGCCTTCGGCTTCTCGAGGTGGATGACGTTCATCACGTCCTCGACCGTGAGCGGCTCGAAATAGAGCTTGTCGCTGGTCGTGTAGTCGGTCGAGACGGTCTCGGGGTTGTTGTTGACGATGATCGCCTCGTAGCCCGCCTCGCGGATCGACCAGATGGCGTGCACGGTCGAATAGTCGAACTCGACGCCCTGGCCGATGCGGATCGGACCCGAGCCGAGCACGACGATCTTCTCGCGCGGGCTCACCACCGATTCGTTCTCGTCCTCGTAGGTCGAATAGAAGTAGGGCACGTACGACGCGAACTCGCTGGCGCACGTATCGATCATCTTGTAGACGGGGAAGATGCCGAGCCGCTCGCGCAGGCGGTACATCTCGTGCTCCGTGAGGCCCCACAGCTGGCCGATGTACTTGTCGCCGAAGCCCATGCGTTTGGCTTCGCGCAGCGTATCGGCGTCCATCGGATGCGCCGCGACGACCCGTTCGAACTCGACGATGTTCTTGAACTTCTCCAGGAAGAAGAGGTCGATCTTCGTGTTGTTGTAGATCAGCATCAGGTCGACACCCTGGCGGATCAGCTGCGCGATGGCGTAGAGCCGGTCGTCGGTCCCCTCCTTGATGTAGGCGAGCAGCTCGTCGTTCGACCACGTGTCGAACTTCTTATGGTAGATGTGGCAGACTCCCGTCTCGAGCGAGCGCACCGCCTTGAGCAGCGACTCCTCCATCGTACGGCCGATCGACATCACCTCGCCCGTGGCCTTCATCTGCGTGCCGAGCCGGTTCGAGGCGTCCGAGAACTTGTCGAACGGGAAGCGCGCCACCTTGGTCACCACATAGTCGAGCGTGGGTTCGAACGAAGCCGGCGTGTTGGCCAGCCGGATCTCGTCGAGCGTCAGCCCCAGGGCCACCTTCGCCGTCACGCGGGCGATGGGATAGCCGCTGGCCTTCGACGCCAGCGCCGACGAGCGCGACACGCGCGGATTGACCTCGATCAGGTAGTATTTGAACGACAGCGGGTCGAGCGCGAACTGCACGTTGCAGCCGCCCTCGATCTTCAGCGCGCGGATGATCTTCAGCGCCGAGTCGCGCAGCATCTGGAACTCCTTGTTGGTGAGCGTCTGGCTCGGCGCCACCACGATCGAGTCGCCCGTGTGGATGCCCACCGGATCGATGTTCTCCATGCAGCAGATGCAGATGGCCGTATCGTTCGAGTCGCGCATCACCTCGTACTCGATCTCCTTGTAGCCGCGGATGCTCTTCTCGACCAGCACCTGATGCACGGGCGAGAGGGCCAGCGCATTGCGCATCAGCTCGCGCAGCTGCGTCTCGTCGTCGGCGAAGCCGCCGCCTGTGCCGCCCAGCGTGAAGGCCGGACGCAGCACCACGGGATAGCCGATGCGCGCGGCGATCTCGGCACCCTCCTCGATCGACGTGGCGACCTCCGACGGCAGCACCGGCTCGCCCAGCGACTCGCACAGCTCCTTGAACAGCTCGCGGTCCTCCGCCCGTTCGATGCTGTCGAACGACGTGCCGAGGATCTCGACCTGGCACTCCTCCAGAATCCCCTTCTTGGCCAGCTGGACGGCGAGGTTCAGCCCCGTCTGTCCGCCCAGCCCGGGCACGATGGCGTCGGGCCGTTCGTAACGGATGATCCGGGCCACGTACTCCAGCGTCAGCGGCTCCATGTAGACCTTGTCGGCGATGTGCGTGTCGGTCATGATGGTTGCGGGATTCGAATTGGCGAGGATCACCTCGTAACCCTCCTCCTTCAAAGCCAGGCACGCCTGGGTGCCCGCATAGTCGAACTCGGCGGCCTGTCCGATGACGATCGGACCCGAACCGATGACCAGTACTTTCTTGATATCTTTTCTCTTAGGCATTTTTCCGCTCCTCCATGATTTTAGTGAATTTTTTGAACAGGTACCGGCTGTCCTGCGGACCCGAGGCGCTCTCGGGATGGTACTGCATCGAGAAGACGCCGTCGGCCGCGCACTCCACGCCCTCGGCCGTGCCGTCGAGCAGGTTGACATGCGTCAGCGTCAGCCCCGTGCCGGCCAGCGAATCGATGTCGACCGCATAGCTGTGGTTCTGGCTCGTGATTTCGATCATCCCCGTGGCGAGGCACTTGACGGGGTGGTTGCCGCCGCGGTGGCCGAACTTCATCTTGAAGGTCCGGGCGCCGTAGGCCAGCGAGATCAGCTGATGGCCCATGCAGATGCCGAAGATCGGCAGCCGGCCGCGCAGCCGCTTCACCAGTTCGATCACGGGCTGCACGTCCTCGGGGTTGCCCGGGCCGTTCGACAGCACGATGCCGTCGGGCCGGAAGGCCATGATCTCCTCGAGCGACGAGTCGAAAGGCACCACCGTCACGTTGCATCCCACGCGGTTCAGCTGGCGGATGATGTTGTTCTTGATGCCGCAGTCGATGGCCACCACGTCGTACCGGTGGTTGGGCACGCGCGACATCCAGCGCTTCTTGCAGCTCACGCGCGCGACCATGTCGTGCGGCATCGCGTAGGCCCGCAGGCGGGCCAGCGCCTCGTCGGCGGGCGTCGCGGCGTCCGTCACGATCACCTTCTGCGACCCTTCGTCGCGGATGATGCGCGTGAGCGCCCGGGTATCCACGCCCCAGATCGCCGGGATGTCGTACTCCTCGAACACCTCGTTGAGCGTCTTGGTATAGCGGAAGTTCGAGGGCAGGTCGTTGTACTCGCGGACGATCATGCCGCCTATGGTCGGAGTGCGCGTCTCGTAGTCCTCGTCCGCCATGCCGTAGTTGCCGATCAGCGGGTAGGTCATCACCACCATCTGATCCGTGTACGACGGATCGGACATGATCTCCTGATAGCCCACCATCGAAGTGTTGAAAACGATCTCGTTGATCGCCTCGCGGTCGGACCCGAATCCGTAGCCGTAGAATTCGCGACCGTTTTCCAGCACGATTTTTTTCGTAAACGGTTTCATCATTTATCTGTTTGTTATCTGATTTTCAACATCTCGTCCGCATAAGCCGTCCGGCCGCCCACGACCGTCAGCACCGCACGGCCCCGCACCGGCCAGCCGGCGAAAGGCGTGGCGCGCCCCTTCGACAGGAACTCCGCCGGGTCGATCCGGTACTCCGCGTCGGGGTCGATCACCGTGAAATCGGCCGCTTCGCCGACCCGCAGGCCGCCGCCCAGCCCGAAGATCCGGCGCGGATTCTCCGACATGAGCGCCACCAACCTGGCGAGCGGGACGATGCCCGGCAGCACCATATATTTATACAGCAGCGGGAACGCGCACTCCAGCCCCACGATGCCCATGGCGCTGCCGGCCAGTCCGCGCGCCTTCTCCTCGGCCGTGTGCGGCGCATGGTCGGTGGCGATCACCTCGATCGTCCCGTCCTGGATGCCGGCCACGAGCGCCTCGCGGTCCTCGCGGCTACGCAGCGGCGGATTCATCTTGAAGCGGCCCTCCTCCTGCAAATCCTCGTCGCAGAGCAGCAGGTAGTGGGGCGCCGTTTCGCAGCTCACGGGCAGCCCCTTCGCCTTGGCGCGCCGCACCAGCTCGACGCTCTCCTTCGTGGAGACGTGGCACACGTGATAGCGGCATCCGGTCTTCTCGGCCAGGGCGATGTCGCGCTCGACCTGGCGCCATTCGCTCTCGGAGCAGATGCCCCGGTGGCCGTGTTCGCGGCAGTAGACGCCGTCGTGGATGTACCCGCCGCGCAGCAGCTCGTCCACCTCGCAGTGCGCCACGATGGGCCGGCCGACGGCAGCAGCCCGGCGCATCGCCTCCTCCATCAGCGCAGCCGACTGCACGCCGCGCCCGTCGTCCGAAAAACCGACGACCGCATCCTTCAGCGCCTCGAAATCGACCAGCTCGCCGCGCCCCTTCTGCCCCATCGTAATGCAGCCGTAGGGCAGCACGCGCACCGCGGCATCGCGGCGGATCGCCTCCGTCTCGACGGCCAACGAGGCCGGGCTGTCCGGCGCCGGCGAGAGGTTGGGCATGGCGCAGACCGTCGTATAGCCCCCGTGCGCCGCGGCCGCGGTGCCGGTCGCGATCGTCTCCTTGTGCGCGAAGCCGGGTTCGCGCAGGTGCACGTGCACATCCACCAGTCCGGGCAGCACCCAGCGTCCGCCCAGATCGACGATCCGGTCGTCCGGAGCGGACTCGACCGGTCCCAATGCCGTGAAGCGGCCCTGTTCGACGGCGACGGTCCCCGTCCGGAATCCGCCGTCATCGTAGATCGATGCGTGCGTGTAAAGCGTTCTCATTGCCGACAGCTAAAAAAATAGGACAGCCAAACAGCTATCCTATTGAAACAAAACGTCCGAAAACCAAGAAGAGGGATAACCCGTTCGATTATCTTGCCAGAAAGACTGCGCCTGCGCGCTGAGGGGTTTGCCGTTCATGGGTTCGGAATCCTTATATTCGTCGGCAAAGATAACGCATTTATCGCGTGCGACAAAATCTTCGGCCGATTTTTTCCGAACCCGGCCGTGCGAATCCCTCCCGCCGGCGGCGACCCGCCTCACCGGACGATGACCAGATCCACGCCGGCCTCCTCGATCATGGCCGCCATCTGTTCGGAGATCCCCCCGTCGGTGACGATCGCGTCGACGTCCTCCAGCGAGCAGATGCGCCCGAAGCCCCGCTGGCCGAATTTCGACGAATCGGCCAGCACGATGTTCCGCGACGCGGCCTTCATCATCTTGCGCGTCAGCTTCGCCTCGTCGATGGTCGACGTAGTGATCCCGTGTTCGGGGTCGATGCCGTCCACCCCGAAGAAGAGTTTCGAGCAGATGCAGTCGTCCAGCGACCGCCCCGTCTCCTCGCCCAGCACCGACAGCGATTTCTTGTGCACGCAGCCGCCCAGCTGCACGACATTCACGTGGTCCGCCTCGTTGAGCAGCACGCCCAGCCGCAGAAACGGCGTGACGATATTCAGATGGCGCCAGGTGCGGGCCTTGATCTCTTCGGCGAAGGCATAGATCGTCGATCCCGAGGCCACGATGATCGAATCGTCGTCCTCGACCATCTCGATCGCCCGCCGGGCGATCAGGCGCTTGGCATCGCGGTTCATCGTATCCTTCACGTGCACGTCCAGGTCGGCCACATGCGGATTGGCCGGACGGGCGCTGCCGTGCACCTTGTAGAGCAGCCCCTTGCCCTCCAGGATCTTGACATCCTTGCGGATGGTCACCTTCGTCACGCCCAACTCGTTGGCCACGTCGGTGATGCGGACGAACCCGTACTTGTTCAGGCTGTCCAGAATATATTTGTGCCGCTCGGCGATACTCAACATAACTCTTTCTGTTTTTAACGTTTCGTGCACAAAGGTACAAAAAAATCCGAATCCGGCACAAGCTCCACAACGACAACGGGTTTCCCGTCCGGCATCCGCCGCGCGGCATCATCCGGCGGCCGCGCCGCACGGCGCTATGCAGTCTCCGAATCGTATCCGTCGGCCCGGGCGCCCCACATCAGCAGGAACACCGCCATGCCGACGACCGCGAGCAGAATGATCCCGACATAGGCCCAGTTCCAGCCGTAATGCTGCGCCACGTATCCCAGGCCGACGCCCGAAACCACCGTGCTCGCATAGCCGAACAGCCCCGTAAGTCCGTTGGCGGTGGCTGCGGCCTTCTTCGTGGCCTGGTTGGCCGCGGCGATACCGATCAGCGCCTGGGGTCCGTAGATGCAGAAGCCCGCGGCGCAGAGCGTCGCGAACAGCAGCCACACGGGCGCATCCGCCGGCAGCTGCCAGAAGAGGAAGACGAAGAGCGCGGCCCCCGCCATGCAGAAGACGCAGGTCCGGTGCGCCCGGCCCTTCAGCCAGCGGTCCGTAGCCCAGCCCGAGAAGACCATGCCGATGATGCCGGCGATCTCGAACATCGCCACCAGCCACCCGGCGTGCTCCATGCTGACGCCCTTCGACTGGCTGAGCAGCGAGGGCCCCCAGTCGAGCACCGAGAACCGGACGACGTAGACGAAGAAGTTGGCGAAGCCCAGAATCCAGATCAGCGGATTGCCGAAGACGTGCTTGCGCAGGAACGCGCGGTGTTCGGCGCCCCGTGCGGCGGTCTTGTCCTCCCGGGTTTCGGTGCCCGCCAGCTCGGGCAGCCCGACCGACGAGGGGGTATCGCGCAGCAGCACAACCAGCGCCAGGGCTCCCAGCAGCGAGATCGCCGCCGGAATCCAGAAACACCAGCGCCAGGCCCCCACGTGGGCGACGCTGCTCGCCGCCTGCCGGATCTTGCCGGCCTCTTCCCGGTCGGCCATCTCCTCGGTGAGCGCCCTGACCGCCTCGGGACCGCGCTGAATGGCCGCCACGATGCGCTCCATGCCGATCGCCTCTGCAGCTGGATCGGCGGCCGATTCGACGGCAGGCTCGGCAACGCCCTCCGCGGCCGCGGATACGACCGGCGTTTCGGCCGCAGGTTCGACCGCCGCTTCGGCTGCGGGTTCGGCCATGGGCAGGGCCGCCCGGGCCAGTTCGTCGGCAGAGAAAAGCCGACCCGCCGCCACGGCGACCGGCTGCGCCGGCGCTTCGGCGCTCCAGACATGCAGATTGCGCAGCGTACGCTCCACGGCTTCGGAGTCGGAGGTCATGTTCATACCCATCGTCCCCATCACGTAGCCGCACAGGATCACCACCAGACCGGCGCCGATCGAGTGCGACGTATTCCACCACGACATCTTGGTGGCCAGTTCCGTGGGCGGAATCCAGTGGGTGAGCAGCCGCGCGCAGGGCGGGAAGCCCGTGCCCTGCAGCAGGCCGTTGACCACCCACATGACGCCCATGAAGAGAACCATCGTATTGGTGAACTGCGAACCGTCGTGTTCGCCCGTGATCCAGTAGGAGATATCCTCACCGAAGCCGAACGCCAGATTCGACAGCGCGCACAGCGCCAGGCCGATCGACATGTACCAGCGGGCGTTCATCCGGTCGGCGAGAATGCCGTTGAAGAAGCGCGAGAACCCGTATATCACGCCGTTGAGCGTAAGGAAGATGCCCAGGCTGGTCTTCGAGATGCCGAGGTCGGCCTCCAGGCCGGGCATGGCCAGCGAGAAGTTCTTGCGGACGAAATAGAAGAGGGCATAGCCGATCATCGTCGCCAGAATGGTGCGGGTCTGCCAGTACTTGAATCGTTTGTTCTGTTCGGGGGTCATTTTCGAAATGAAAGTTTACGGTTTCAGAATACAAACATACGACTTTCGGAGCGATAATCCAACAGATTTCCGCAAATTTTCGCCCCGCCGCCCGAAAAGCGCATATCGCAAGCACACAACGCATTTCCGGTCCCGTCCGCCGCATTCCGCCGCCCCGGTCAGACGATCTCCCAGATGCCGCCCCGCCCGAAGAGCCGGTCGAGCCACCGCTCCATCCAGCCGCAGCGGAACGCCACGTCGACCACCGAATAGCGGCTGCGCATGTAGGGAATCTTCTCGAAGCTGGCGCGGAATCTCCGGCGCGACACGCCGATCTGTTCAGGCTCGAAAGGCGCCCCCACCAGCTGCAGCCGGCGCCGGACCTCGCCGAACGGAATGATCTGGCGCCGGATCCGCTCGCGCAGCTCCGGCCACCCGGCCTTCAGCGCCTCCAGCTGGCGGCGCAGCCCCTCCCTGTCGACATATTTGCCGGCCGTCTCCGTCAGCGCGCGGGCGGCCAGCTGCGTATCGTCGCCGAAGAGCCTGCGGATGTCGCACGCCGTCTCCTCCCACGATTTCCATCCATCGACGCAGGCGCCGACATCCAGCCGTTCGACCCGCTCTTCGAGCAGCATCTCCAGAAAAGCCGTCGACGCCAACGTCCCGATCCCCACCTTGAAACCGTGCGACACGGCATCGCCCTCGAACTTCAGATGCTCCATGTCCCACAAATGGCTGAACTGGTGCTCGGCCCCCGAAGCCGGACGACTCGACCGAATGGCCTGCATGGCGAAGCCGCTCAGCAGCAGCCCCTCGGCCAGCTGCTCCACCCGCGCCACGCTGCCGTCGCGAACCCCTTTCGGATCGCAGAGGGCATCGCGCAGCCCCTGCTGCACCGTCGAGAAGGCGAACGCGTCGAGCGGTTCCGCCCCGACCGCATCGGCCAGCATCCAGTCGGCCGCAGCCGGGATTTTGGCGATCAGATCGGCATAGCCGGCCGCCGACATCTTCACGGGCGCCAGCGCCGCGACGGCGGGATCGAACACCACGCCCAGCGGCGCCGGACAGTCGAAGGTCTGCTTGTTGCCGTCGCGGGTGATCGAAGCGCCGTAGGCCGTATAGCCGTCCATCGACGCGGCCGTGCCGACCGTCATGTAGCGGCGCCCGTTCCGATAGGAGCACAGTTTCGCGAGGTCGTTGATCACGCCCGACCCCACCGCCACGGGGACCGCATCGGTCGCCGCCAGGCAGACATCCAGCTCCTCGACGTACCGCCACTCGGCATAAAGATCCGGATCGGTAAAGACATGCGGTTCGTCCTGCGCGATTCCCGCCCCGGCGAGCGCACGGTGCACCTCGACCCCGGCGACCCGCCACGTATTCCGGTCGGCGACCACCACGGCGCGGCGGCCGGGGAAAAGCCGCCCGAACATCGCCGCGCACTGCGGCAGCGTATTTTCGCCGATCACCAACGCCTTGGTATCGGTGGTGCGGGAAAGCGCGATCTCAACTTTGCTGCTCATAACCTCTCTCTTTTACGCGTCGTCCGGCGTCGGGCCCGCCCGCTCGCCCGGCGGACCGCAGGGGAAGCGCGGAAACGCAAGCCGCGAATGCGCGGTGCACGCCCGTCCGCAATATCCGGCCGCCGTTTCGGACGATCCGCACTGCAAAGGTAAATATTATTTTCGCAACGACAAATATTTGCGATATAAAAAGAAAGAATAAACAATATTATATTTTTCCTTTCACAATCAATCTCAGCAGAACCTTCTTCCGCACCGCCTCACTTACACATACAATATATAATTCATAATCAATATATTGGAATCGAATTCCGGCGGATAGCCCCCGGCAGAACCGGCGAATCGACCGAACTCCGTCAACCGCAAGAGTTGCACGAAAGAAAATAAAAACATATATTTGAGCACGCAATCGGCCAGACAGGCAACGATAAGAAAAGAAAGACACGAACGCCATGACATTCCCGCCCCCGCAACCCGGCCGGCCCCGGCCTCCCGGCACGCCGTTCTGCGGCAGCCGGCACGAAAAACGACCGCCGACATGCGGAAATCGAACCTATTTTACCTATATTTGTACTACGAGACGATGAAAACAAGCCATTTCATACCGCTCGCCGCGCTTTTCATCGCGGGATCCGCCGCGGCGCAGCCCTCCGTGCGGATCGCCGGCGGCCCCTGGCTCCAGCAGCCGACCGACGAGGGGTTCACCGTCGTATGGACCACCACGCTCGATGCGGCCGCATGGGTGGAGGTCGCACCCGACGACGGATCGCACTTCTATGCCGCGGAACGCCCCCGATACTACGACACGCACATCGGCAGACGCCGCACCGGCAGGCTGCACCGCGTGCGCGTCGACGGGCTCGAACCCGGACGCACCTACCGCTACCGCCTCATGCAGCAGGCCGTGCTGGCCGACGAAGGCAACCGACGCGTCGTGCTGGGCGAAGGCTACGGCAGCGACATCCTCAAACACGCGCCCTACCCCGCCGCGACGCACGACGCGCAGCGGAACAGCGTCTCGTTCTGGATGGTCTGCGACATCCACGGGCGGGACTCGATCTACCGCCTGCTGCTCGACGGCGCCGGCCGCGCACGCCCCGACTTCGTCTGTCTGAACGGCGACATGCTGACCCAGATCGAAGACGAAGCGCAGCTGCTCGACGGCTACCTCCGCACCACGGGCGAGGTGCTCGGCACGGCCGGCATCCCGATCGTCGTCACGCGCGGCAACCACGAAAACCGCGGGTCGCACGCCTCCCGTTTCCTCGACTATTTCCCCACGCCCACGGGCGAAACCTACTACGGATTCCGCCAGGGACCGGCCTACTTCCTGGTGCTCGACGGCGGCGAGGACAAGCCCGACAGCGACATCCGCTACTACGGCCTCGCAGCCTCGGACGCCTACCGCGCGCAGGAGGCCGCCTGGCTCGAACGAGCGGTGCGGAGCGAGGAGTTCCGCTCGGCAGAGTACCGCATCGTCCTGATACACATGCCGCCCGACGCGGAGGGCTGGTACGGATGCCGCGAGACGGCGCGCCTCTTCGTGCCGATCCTCAACCGGGCCGGCATCGACCTGATGCTCTGCGGCCACTACCACCGTCTCGACTACATCGACGACGGAAGCCACGGCACCGACTTCCCGATCCTCGTCAACTCCGACAGGGACCGGGTCGCAGTGACGGCCGGCCCGCAGGGTATCGGCATCGAGGTGACGGACACCTCCGGGAAGACGATCCGCCGTCATCGGATCGGGAAACGCAACCGATAGCTCCCGCCATGAAAACACGCCGCACGACCCTCCTTCTGCTCGGCATCGCGCTCCTCGCAGCCGGCTGCCGCACCGCCCGCAGCCGCAACGACGCCGAAGGCCCCCACTACATCGACATCCGGACCCGCGCGCAGCTGCACGCCTGGTTCCGCCATGCGCCCGACCGCCCCATCGTCGTCAGCGGCCACCGCGGCGGCATGATGGCCGGCTATCCCGAAAACTGCATCGAATCGTTCGAGAAGACGCTCTCGATGATGCCGTCGTTCTTCGAGATCGACCCGCGCCTGACCCGCGACAGCGTGATCGTGCTGATGCACGACGCGACGATCGACCGCACGACCACCGGCACGGGCCGGGTGTCGGACTACACCTACGAGGAATTGCAGGCGTTCTTCCTCAAGGACCGCGAAGGCAACGTCACCCCCTACAAGATCCCGACGCTCGAGGCGTGCATCGCCTGGAGCCGGGGCAGGACGATCCTCAACCTCGACATCAAGGACGTGCCGCCGGAGACGATGTCCGCGTTCGTCAACCGGTTGGCGCCGCCCAACGTCATGTACACCGTGCACGACGCCGCGCAGGCGCGCATCTATCTCGACCGCGACCCCGAGGCGATGTTCTCGTGCTGGTGCAAGGAGATGAAGGAGTACCGCCGCTACGAACGGGCGGGCATCCCGTGGTCGCAGATGCTGGCCTACGTGGGCACCATGATGGTCCCGGCGCAGCAGGAGCTGTACGACCGGCTGCACGCCAACGGCGTGATGTGCATGATCTCCGTGGCGCCGACCCACGACCGGCGCGCAGACGACGAAAACCGGATCGCGGGATACCGCCTGGAGATCCCCACGGGGTGCGACGTCATCGAGACCGACTACCCCGCCCTCTTCCGAACACTCAATCTCAACCGATAATGCAAGAATTCCACAAGTACCGCTCGGTTTACGGGCACGAAGAACTGATGGCGCGGCTGCGCCGCATCCGGCACGTGGCACTCGACATGGACGGCACGATCTATATGGGCATGTCGCTCTTCCCCTTCACCAAACCCTTCCTGGCCGGACTGCGCGAAGCGGGGATCGGCTACTCGTTCCTCACGAACAACCCCTCCAAATCGATCGCCGACTACCTGCATAAGCTCGAGACGCTCGGCATCCGCGCCACGCACGACGAAATGTACACCACGGCGCTGGCGACCATCGACTACATCCGGACGCAGCACCCCGCAGCCAAACGCCTGTTTCTGCTGGGCACGCCGTCGATGATCTCCGAATTCGAGGCCGCAGGCTTCGAATCGGCTGCCGACTCGCCCGACGACGTGCCCGACGCGATCGTGGCGGCGTTCGACATGACGCTGCGCTACGACCGGCTGTGCCGCGCGGCCTGGTGGATCTCGCAGGGCGTGCCCTACATCGCCACCAACCCCGACCGCGTATGCCCCACCGACCAGCGGACGGTGCTGGTGGACTGCGGGTCGATCTGCGCCTGCCTGGCCCATGCCACCGGACGCCGGCCCGACATCACGCTGGGCAAACCCGACCCCAACATGCTCTCGGGCATCCTGCACCGCCACGGCCTCGAACCGGACCAGATCGCCATGGTGGGCGACCGCATCTACACCGACGTGCAGATGGCCCACAACGCCGGCGCGATGGGCGTGCTGGTGCTCTCAGGCGAGACGACGCTCGACATCGCCGACCGGGCGGAGACCCAGCCGCATATCGTCGCCGACGACATCGGGGTGCTGGGCGAGCTGCTGCGCGAAGCGCACCGATAGATCACAGCACGACGGACGAACGGGCCGGGAGAGTCTTTTCGAGACTCTCCCGGCCCGTTTCGCCACCGCCGCACGAGCGGCACGGAGGCGGAGCCTGCGGCGCCGGAACGTCCGGCGCCGGCCGATGCACCGCGCCGACCGGCGGCCGGAACGGGTTCGGACCCGGCGGCTACCGTCCGACGTCGAACCCGGCACTCCGGACCGCAGCGACGACGGCCGCGGCATCGTGCCGGCCCTCGACGGCGGCGATTCCGGTCGAAAGATCCACGCGAACCCGCTCGACCCCCTTTACCGCACCGATATGCTGCTCGACGGTCGCCCGGCAATGCGCGCAACGCATCCCTTCGATCCGGTACTCCCGGGTCGTCGCCGTACGGCCGGTCCGACGTCCGACGCGCCTTTTGACGAACGCGGCGAGCAGCAGTCCGACGAGCAGCGCCGAACAGAGGTAGGAGAACGGGCCGGCGCCGGCGTCGTGGCAGGCACCGGTCTGCGCGGAGATCCGGCCGAACCAGGCGGCGGGCAGCAGATAATCGATGGCGAGGCCGAACGCAACGGCTCCGGCGACGATCGACGCCAGATAGACAGCGGCCGCCTTCCGCCCCATCTCCCGTGCGATCAGCGTAAAGGAGGCGAAATTCGCAGCCGGCCCCGCCATGAGAAGGACGAAAGCCGTGCCGGGCGAAAGTCCTTTGAGGATCAGCGACATGGCGATCGGAATGGAACCGGTCGCACACACGTACATCGGGATGGCGACGAGCAGCACGACGAGCATCGACAGCAGCGGCCGGCCGCCGAATGCGGCGAAGAGATCGTCCGGCACGTAGACCGTTATCAGGGCGGCGACGAGCAGCCCCGCGACCAGCCAGCCTCCGATGCCGCCCACGAGATCGACGAATCCGTAGCGCAGCGCGTCGAGACACTTGCCGACGAACGATTTCGGCGCCGACGCCGGTTCCGCGGCCGCGCGGCCGCAGGCTTCGTTCTCCTGCCCCTTTTCCGTCCTGCCGACGGCCATGCCTCCCAGTACGGCGGTCGTCAGCGCGGCGACCGGACGTATGACGGCGAAAGCCGGCCCCAGCAGCGACCACGTCGCGGCGATGCTGTCCACGCCGGTCTGCGGCGTGGAGATCAGAAACGAGGTCGAAGCGGCCCGCGAGGCTCCGTTCCGGCGCATGGCCACCGCAGCGGGCAATACGCCGCAGGAGCACAGCGGCAGCGGGATGCCGATCAGCGCGGCCTTGACCGCCGACTTCGGACCGGAGCCCGACAAATGCCGCGCGAAGGTCCGCTGCGGAATGAACGCGTGCATGACGCCCGCGATCAGAAAGCCCGTCAGGATGTACGGCGACATCGCGTTGAGCATGAAAAGCAATGAGTTCAGCAGGTCCATCATGGTTCGATCGGTTTCGATTGCAAAAATACGGCGGCGGGGCGGATGCGAGGCAGATGGAAGCAGGCCTCCGGTTCCCGGCCGGCCGTGCGTCGTCCGCCGGCCGCACTTCGCCCGCGCCGGTAACAGAACGGATCCGCACCCGAAAAAAGTACGTCGCGGACGGATCCGCACCGGACGGCGGGAGCCCGTCGCAGGACGTACGGAGCGGCGGCCGGTGCGGGCCGCGGCGGCCCTACGGCGCCCGCTCCGGCAGGGTTGTTAAATTTTCATTAAACTTCGCCGCACGCCACGCACGCCTGCGCTATTTCGACTATTTTTGCCGGCGGATTAAGGATCTCCCCGAAAACGATGGAACCCGGAATCAGGATACTGGTCGTCGACGACGAAGAGACACTCTGCGAAGTGCTCCGCTTCAACCTGGAGGAGGCGGGCTATGCCGTCGACGTCGCCTGCAGCGCCGAAGAGGCCCTGGCCCTCGACCTGCGGGCGTATTCGCTCATTCTGCTCGACATCATGATGGGCGAAATCAGCGGAATCCAGATGGCGCGCATCGTCCGGAACAACAAGGCCACCGCATCCGTCCCCATCATCTTCTGCACGGCCAGGGACGGGGAGGAGGAGATGGTCGCCGGCCTCGATCTGGGCGCGGACGACTACATCGCCAAACCCTATTCGATCAGAAACCTCCTCGCCCGGGTCCGGTCCGTCCTGCGCAGAGCCGGCCGGCCGCAAGCGCCGTCCGGAGCGAACGGCGCGGCGACGCTCGTCTGCGGCGGACTGGCGGTGGATCTGCACAGCAAGCAGTGCCGCCTCGACGGACAGGAGATACGGATGCCGCGCAAAGAGTTCGAGATCCTGGCGCTGCTGCTCGGGCATCGCGGACAGATATTCTCCCGCGAGGAGATCATCGCCCGCATCTGGCCCGACGAGGTGAGGGTGCTCGACCGCGTGGTGGACGTAAACATCACGCGCCTGCGCGCCAAACTCGGCGAATACGGAAAACTCATCGCGACCCGCACGGGTTACGGCTATGGCTTCATGGAGTAAACCGACCTACCACCGCAGGCTGTTTCTGTGGCTGATCGCCTGTCTGTGGTCGATGGTGCTCTGTTTCGCGGCGTTCCAGTATCACCGCGAACGGCGGTTCAAGGCCGAGGAGCTGAACATCCGCTTGCAGATGCTCAACGAATCGCTGCTCGAGGCCATCGGGCAAAGCGACACCGTGGCGCACCTCGGCGAACTGCCGCCGATAGAGGGGCTGCGGATCAGCGTGATCGATCTGCGGGGGCGTGTCATCTACGACAATTCGCTCGATTCGCTGCCGGCGAAGAACCATCTCGAAAGGACGGAGATCGCCGAAGCTCTCAGAAACGGATCGGGATACACCATCCGGCGGCACAGCGAAAGCACGGGCCAGACCTATTTCTATTCGGCGCGCAGGGGCGGGAACCGGATCGTCCGCACGGCCGTACCCTATTCCGTATCGCTCCGGGTGCTGCTCCGCGCCGACTACGGATTCCTCTGGTTCATGATCGGAGTGACGACCGCGATGAGCCTGCTGGGGTATTTCGCCACGCGCCGGGTGGGACTCCACATCTCGCGGCTCAACCGCTTCGCCGAAAAGGCCGAATGCGGAGAGCGCATCTTCGACACCGAGCCCTTTCCGCACGACGAACTGGGCGACATATCCAACCACATCGTGCGGCTCTACGCACAGCTCCAGCAGGCCGTCACCGACCGCGACCGCGAACATCGCCTCGCCCTGCACGCGGAGCAGGAGCGGATCCGGATCAAACGGCAGCTCACGAACAACATCAACCACGAACTCAAGACCCCGGTGGCGGCGATGCGCGCGTGCCTCGAAACGCTGATGGTCCACAAGGACCTCGCGCCGGAGAGACGGGACGAATTCATGGCCCGCTGCTACGCCAACAGCGAACGTCTGACGAACCTGCTGAACGACGTGGCGCTGATCACCCGCATGGAGGACGGAGGCGAAGCGATCGGAAAGAGCGAGGTCGACCTGCGGGAGATCGTCGCCGAGGTGTGCGACGATTTCGCCCCGACGGCCCAGAACCGGGGGATCGGAATCGTGAACGCCGTCACCGAACCGCTCCGCATCGCGGGCAATGCCGCGTTGCTGGCATCCGTCTTCCGCAACCTGCTCGACAACGCGCTGGCCTATTCGGGATGCAGCCGGATCGCCATCCGCACGGTCGCGTCGGACGACGAGACGGTCGCGCTGTCGGTCGACGACGACGGCTGCGGAGTGGCCGAAGAGCACCTGCCGCGGCTCTTCGAACGGTTCTACCGGGTCGACAAAGGCCGTTCGCGGCAGGCCGGAGGGACGGGGCTGGGGCTGTCCATCGTCAGGAACGCCGTCCTGTGGCACGGCGGCGACATCACGGTGGAGAACCGGCCCGGAGGCGGTCTGGTATTCTATCTTACGCTGAGCCGCAAATGATCGGCACGGAGCAGGCGCCCGCCGCTCCGCCGCAACCCGGACGCATGTCGGACGTCCCGTACGCCGCACACCGCACGGGAGAAAATACCGATACGGCCCACGGCACGCAGCCCGGCGAAAGTCCGCCCGGAACAGTCCGGCGCAACCTCGAAGCGGTCCTCGCAACCGCAGCACCGCCCCAACGCAGCCTCATCGCCGCCCCGACAGCCCGCAGCCCGGCGAAAGTCCGCCCCGAGACAGGCCGGCGCAGCCGGGAGCGCCCGCGGAACAGGCGTACGAACATCCGCCGGCATCGGCCCGGGGCGACCTTTCATCGAAAATTAAACGCCGTGAAACATTTATGAAATGTCCGTCCGCTTACTTTGAGGCGTCAAAAAACCCAACAAGCAATCTATGGACATTCTGTTTCTGTGCACGGTCGGCTTCCTCTTCCTGCTGGCGATCTTCGACCTCTCGGTCGGCGTGAGCAACGACGCCGTGAATTTCCTCAACTCCGCCATCGGCTCCCGTGCGGCATCGTTCAAACGCATCCTGCTCGTCGCCTCCGTCGGCGTGTTCATCGGGGCGGCCATGAGCAACGGCATGATGGACATCGCACGGCACGGCATATTCCGCCCCGAACAGTTCTCGTTCTACGACCTGATCTGCATCTTCATGGCGGTGATGGTGACCGATGTCATCCTGCTCGACGTCTTCAACACGCTGGGGATGCCCACCTCGACGACGGTGTCGATGGTATTCGAACTGCTCGGCGCGACCTTCGTGGTGTCGCTGCTCAAGCTGGCCTCCGACACGACCGGACTCGGCCTGAGCGATCTGTTGAACACCGAAAAGGCGCTTTCGGTCATTCTGGGCATCTTCCTGTCGGTAGCCATCGCCTTCTTCTTCGGCACGGTCGTGCAGTTCGTCGCCCGCACGATCTTCTCTTTCAACTACAAATGCCGTCTGAAATGGAAAATCGGCATCTTCGGCGGACTGTGCGCCACGGCGATCGTCTACTTCCTGCTCATCAAAGGGGCCAAGGACCTCACGTTCATGACTCCGGAGGTCAAAGAATGGATCCGGATCCGCACGCTCCCGATCATCGGGGCATGCCTCGCCGGCTTCACCGTGCTCATGCAGCTGCTGCACGCCCTGCGGGTGAACGTGCTGAAGGTCGTGGTCCTGATGGGCACGTTCGCCCTGGCCATGGCGTTCGCGGGCAACGACCTGGTGAACTTCATCGGCGTGCCCCTCTCGGGGCTGGCCTCCTATCGGGACTACCTGGCGAACGGCGCCGGCGATGCCCGCGGCTTTCTGATGGATTCGCTCAACGGACCGGCCGACACGCCGATCGGGTTCCTCGTCGGCGCGGGGGCGATCATGGTGCTCTCGCTCGCCACGTCGAAAAAGGCCCGCAACGTCACGAAAACCGAAATCGGGCTGGGCAGCCAGAACGCCGGAGAAGAGATGTTCGGCTCCTCGCGGCTGGCCCGGCGCCTGGTGCGCTGGTCGCTTTCGGTCTTCGCCTGGATCCGCCGTGCGACGCCCCGCCGCCTCCGCCGCTGGTTCAACAGACGCTTCGACGTCGACGAAAGCATCATGGAGCAGGGCGCCTCGTTCGACCTGATACGCGGCTCGGTGAACCTCGTTCTGGCGGGAGCCCTGATCGCACTGGGCACCTCGCTCAAGCTGCCGCTGTCGACCACGTTCGTCACCTTCATGGTGGCGATGGGCACGTCGCTCGCCGACCGCGCCTGGGGCCGCGAGAGCGCCGTATTCCGGATCACGGGGGTGATTTCGGTCATCGGAGGCTGGTTCATCACGGCCGGAGTGGCCTTCATCGGGACCGGAATCATCGTCCTCCTCATGCACCGCGGCGGCAGCTGGGCGATGTTCGCGCTCGCCTCGCTGACCGTCTTCCTGCTCGTCCGCAGCAACCTCCGGTTCCGCGCCCGAAGCACCGAAGAGGCGGGCGACGCGCTGTTCCGGAGCATCCTCTCCTCGAAAGACGACTCCGGCACCTGGAACCTGCTGCTGCTCTACATCACCGAACAGCAGCGCCGGTTCCTCGTCTTCGCGACCGGAAGCTACCGCACGGTCACCGACGCCTTCGTCCGCGAGGCGGTGCGCACGCTCGACAAGGCGGAGGCCGACCTGGTCCGGCAGAAGGCCGTGCTGAAAAACGCCCGGCGGAAGGAGACGCTCTGCCTGCGCAAGGTGAATCGCGAAATAGCCATCGAGAAGAGCGCCTGGTTCCATCTGGCCAACAACTGCTGCATATCGATCCTCTACAACCTGCGGCGCATCAACGAGGTCTGCAAGGAGCACGTCGAGAACAACTTCCTGCCGCTCTCCCCGCACCATGCCGCCGAATTCGAGACGGTGCGCACGCAGGTGAACGCGCTGTTCGACGATACGCTGGCCATGCTCGGGAACTCCGAGATCGAATCGATTCCGGCCCTGCGGCGCCGCTGCGACGAGATCAAGTACCGGATCTCCGGCATGTACCACAAACTGCACGGCCGCCTGCACGAAGGCAACCCGGCGACGATGACCGTGCTCTACGTCTACCTCAACATGCTCCAGGAGACGAGGGAGATGGTGTCGAACCTGCGCAAGTACCTGCGGGCCTACGCCAAGCTCCGCGATACGGAGTTCTCCGACCGTCCGATCCCGGGGCGCCGCGCGGCAGCGGCCGTACCGCAGGCGTGCGAGTCATGAGGGGCTCCGTTCGGGCCACGCTGATCGCGACGATGCTGATCGGCGGCATACGGCAGGCGCAGGCGGCCGATTCGGTCCGCCACCGGCCCGAAGTGCACGCCACGATCCGGGCCAAATACGAATACCAGCCGCAAACCGGCAAGGGCCGGTTCGAGATCCGGAACGCGCGGGTAAGCATCGGGGGCCGGATGCTCCCGATCGTGGATTACAAGGCCGAAATCGACCTCTCCGACGAAGGGGCGATCAAGATGCTCGACGCCTATGTCCGGCTGCGGCCGAAGAAAGGGCTGCGATTCACCGTCGGGCAGATGCGCGTCCCGTTCACGATAGACGCCCACCGTTCGCCGCACGCGCAGTATTTCGCCAACCGGTCGTTCATCGCCAAGCAGGTCGGCAGCGTCCGGGACGTGGGAGCCGCCGTGAGCTGCACCTTTTTCAGGCGGTGTCCGCTCACGCTCGAGGCCGGCATCTTCAACGGCTCCGGCCTGACCGGCCAGAAGGATTTCTGGACGGGGGACTACAACTACTCGTTCAAGGTCCAGACGACCGTCGCCCGGCGGCTCTGCCTGGTGGCCGGCTACCAGCGGGCCGACGCAGGCGACACGAAGGTCGCCATGTACGACGCGGGCGCCTACTACGAATCGGGGAGATGGCACGTGGAGGGGGAGTATCTGCGCAAGCGCTACGCCGGCGGGGACTTCCCCGCCGTGAACGCCGCAGACGCGTTCGCCGCCTACCGGCTCCCGGTCGGGAGGCTGTTTTCCGCCGTCTCCTTCCTGGGACGCTACGACTACATGTCCGACCACAGCAAGGGGCGGCGCGACGAGACGGGGGCGCTGACGGTCGACGACCCGGAAAGACACCGCCTGACCGGAGGCGTAACGCTGAGTCTGGGAAGCAAAAGGCTCCAGGCCGACATCCGCCTCAATTACGAACGCTATTTCTACCGTTCCGACGCGCTTCCCGCGGTCTCCGAACGGGACAAGGCCGTCGTCGAATTCGTGTGCCGCTTCTGACACGGCGGCGCCCCTTCCCGCCGCCTGCGACGGACCCGCACGCCGCGCACGTCCCGCTCCGTACGGACTGGTCGGCGCGACGGCGGCTGTTCCAGGCACCCTGCGGCGAATGGGCCGACACCGACAAGACAGAAGGTCCCTTCATGGCATCGGCCGGCGCCCACACACGGCCAGAACCGATAAAAGAAATTCGGGGGCGTCCCAGTGACGCGTACAACCCCAACCCGCCCCCCGCGCCCAACACGCCCCACCCCGCCCGGTAAAGATTCCCCGGGG